>NZ_JAGYFZ010000149.1:0-11076 GCF_019946675.1 Pseudomonas sp. BF-B-15 | reverse complement strand
CGGCCTCTCGAGGGGGCGCTCAGATCAAAAGCGGAAGGCGAGCTAACGCTCGGCCTGATGAGTGGTGAGAAGCAAAAGCAAACGCGATTCCCTGTAGGAGCGAGGCTTGCCCGCGAAAAACGACCGGACAACGCGTTCATTCAGACAGCCCGCGTTATCGTTGACGTCCATCGCCAGCAAGCTGGCTCCTACAAGGGAAGTGCATATGTGTTTGGATAAATACGATCAACTGTAGGAGCCGGCTTGCTGCGGGCGGCGTTCCGACGATGGCGGTGAGTCAGTCAACGTATGTATGGGCTGGACGGACGCTATCGCCAGCAAGCCGGCTCCTACAGGGGATTGGTGTACATGTCCGGAATGAGTGAACGCAGCAAAGAGCCAGGTCGGCTTTCAGGCCGCCTCGGCGGCTGTGGCGGTAGTCGCCCCCTCGAGAGGCCGAGTGGAGGTTCTGCGCAGTGGGCAACCCGGCATGGATGCCGGGTTAGCCGCCCCCGGCCATGGATGGCCGATGGCGGCGGGCCCACGGAGCAGGACCGGAGCGAGGGCATGGCGAGCATTAGCGAGCCACCGAACGAAAGGGGCAAAAGCCCTTGGTTACTTGGGGCTCTTCCAAGTGACTCGCCGTAAGGGCGAAACCAATAGCCGCCATCACCGCAGCAACGGATATACACCCGAACAAAGCCCCCCACCATTTCCCATCAGACTCAAGGCGCCAAACGGCTCCGTTTCCAGACACCCTCATGCAAGCGATAGTCAATACGGTCATGCAACCGGTCCGCACGCCCCTGCCAAAACTCCAGACGCTCAGGATGCAGGCAGTACCCACCCCATTGCTCAGGTCGCGACACAGTCTGCCCGACGAAGCGTTTGATCGTGTCAGCCAACAGCAATTCAAGCGCTGCCCTACTCGCCAGCGGACGGCTTTGCGGCGAAGCCCAGGCGCCGAGACGACTGGCCATGGACCGGGAATCAAAGTACTCATCCGACAGCGCCGGATCCAGCCTCGATACGCGACCTTCGATACGCACCTGCCGCTCCAGCCCCGGCCAGAAAAACGTCATGGCGGCATAAGGATTGGCGGCCAGTTGCTGGCCCTTGTCACTCTGGTAATGACCGAAGAACGTAAAACCTTCCTCGCTCAAGCCCTTGAGCAACAGGACACGACAGTGCGGCCGCCCATCGCTGTCGACCGTCGCCAGCATCATGCTATTGGCTTCGACAGGCGCGCTCTCGGTGTCGCGGGCCAGTTGCAGCCATTGGCGAAACATCACCAAAGGGTCATCCAGCGCATGCTCGTCCTGTAAGCCATACAGGGTGTAGTTGCGGCGCATTTGGGCCAGGGAAAGCGGCATGACAGTGATCTCCGGAAGGTTTTGCTCAGTGTGCGAGGCACTGCGCCAACCGACCTTGACCGCCATCAACAGTGTTGATTACTTGAGCCGCAGACGCCGCGCCAGTTTGTGCAAATTGCTCGGATCGACTTCCAGAATCCGCGCCGCGCTGGCCCAGTTTTCCCCGGACAGGCTCAGGGCCTGGAGAATTTTCTTGCGTTGATAATCGTCGACGGCTTCACCCAGCGGCTGGAATGGCAGATCAGCCGGAGCGGCGTCGCAAGGTTCAGAAACAACCTGCGGTGCGTTCGGAGCACTGTCGAGATCAAGAATCTCGGGCTCCAGCGTCATGATCAACGCACGACTGCTGCCGCGACTGAGCTGCTTCAAGGCGGCACGACTGATCACATGCTCGAGCTCGCGCACGTTGCCCGGCCAGGTATACGCCAGCAACGCGCGTTCGGCCGCCGGCGACAGTCGCAGGCCACGCAGGCCGAGCCGCGCCCGATTGAGTTCAAGGAAATGCCCGGCCAGCATCAACACGTCATTGCCGCGTTCGCGCAACGACGGGATCGGCACCGGGTACACCGAGAGCCGGTGATACAGATCGGCCCGAAACAGGCCATCGCGGATGCTGTCCGGCAAGTGCCGATTGGTGGCGGCGATGATGCGCACATCGACATGCAGCGGCTTGTCCGCGCCCAGGCGCTGGATCTCGCCGTTCTGCAAGGTCCGCAGCAATTTCGCTTGCACACTCAATGGCAACTCACCGACTTCATCGAGGAACAGCGTGCCACCGTTGGCCGCATCGAAGCGCCCGGCACGGTCACCCGTGGCACCGGAGAAGGCGCCTTTGACGTGTCCGAACAATTCACTTTCCGCCAACGACTCGGGCAAGGCCGCGCAGTTGACCTGAATCAGCGGCTTGTGGCTACGCCGCGACAGACGATGCAAGCGCCGGGCGAACAGTTCTTTGCCAACGCCGGTTTCGCCCAGCAGCAACACCGGCAGATCGGAGTCGGCCAACACGTCCAGCTCATTGAGTAGCTGATGCAACACCTCGCTCTGCCCGAGGATCTCGCCCTCCTCGACCGGCATTCGCAAATCCTGAGGATCGCTGCGGGACAGACGCAAACTGCGGTTTTCCTGTTCCAGGCGAGTGACCCGCACGGCTGCTTCGATCTGCAAGGTGCAGCGCTTGAGTTCCTCCCGTGCACGGCTGTCGAAGGTTCCAGCGTGCAGCGCATCGAGGGTGATCGCGCCCCAGATCCGACCCTCGACATACAGGCTCACGCCCATGCAGTCATGCACCGGCAGCGGTTCGCCGATGTGGTTGTCGAGCAATCCGTCGTAAGGGTCCGGCAGGCGACTGTCGGGCTCGAACCAGACGGGTTCGCGCGAGGCCATGATCGCCGCCAGCCGGGGATGCTGGGCAATGACGAACCGGCGCCCCAACGCTTCATGCACCAGCCCCACCGTCGCCACGGGCCTGAGGCTGTCGTCATCCAGACGCAATAAACCCACCGCGCCACTGTTGAAGTATTGGCGCAGGGTCTGGACCAGTCGTTGCAACCGTACGGCATTGGGCAACTCGACAATCAGGTCGGCCGCCAGGCTTTCACGCAGCATGGTTTTAATTACCCTCTATGGTGGGATTCACCCTAATGCGTCAGGGTGCGCATCACCACAACTAAAAATAAATTCATATTTATCAATCAGTTAAATATGGCACGCCGGATGCAACAAGCCAGGAGAACCGTTGAAACTCAAGCAAGGAACCCCTGATGAGCCAGACCCTACTGGAACAAAGCCTCGGCCAACTGGCCTGCGACATTCCCGGCGCCACCCGAATCTTTCACAACTTCAAACTGGACTTCTGTTGCGGCGGGCATAAAAGCCTGCGGGAAGCGGCCCTTGGCAAAGACCTCGATCCGCTGCTGATTGCCGATGCCCTGGAAACCCTGCAAGACACCGGCGAAACCCAGCACGACTGGCGCACCGAAACGTCCGAGGCGTTGATTGCCCACCTCCTGACGCGCTACCACGCCCGCCACCGCGAGCAACTGCCGGAACTGATCCGCCTGGCCCGACGCGTCGAGCAAGTGCACGGGGCGCGCAGCACCTGTCCCAACGGCCTGGCCGATCTGCTGAGCGACATGCAGCAAGAACTCGAAGGCCACATGCTCAAGGAAGAACAAGTGCTCTTCCCGATGCTGCAACAAGGCATCGGCCCGCAGGCCGCACCGCCGATCCAGGTGTTGCGTTTCGAACATGATCAACATGGCGAAGCGCTGGAACAGATGCTCGCCCTGACCCACCACATCACTCCGCCGGCGGATGCCTGCAACACCTGGCGCGCACTCTATCGCGGGTTGCTGGAATTCAAGGACGACCTGATGCAACACATTCACCTGGAAAACAACGTGCTGTTCATCAACGCCCTGAACCCACACCACTGATCACACTTTTCGCGAGCAGGCTCGCTCCCACAGGGATCAACATTCCCCTGTGGGAGCGGGCTTGCTCGCGAATGGCGTCACCTCAGAACTACCGGTTTTACAGCGCCATCAGCCGTGCCAATAGAACATTGCCTTGGCCAGGATCACGATCAACACCATGTGCCCGAGAATGCTGCGGCGAATCCAGGTCGCGCGGGTCGTGGACAGCCGCGCGCTTTTCAGCCAATACGCCAGCAGCAGGTAATGGCCGATGATGCTCAGGGCCAGGATGATTTTCAGGCTCAGCAAAGTGCCAAAACTGCTGGCCAGCGGCTGGCTCAAAACACCGCGGTGTTGCCAGGCGAGCGCGATGCCGGCGCCATACAACAGCAACACCACACCGTGCAGCACCTTGCGCGAGCGCACGGCAATCGCCTGATCCGCCGTCGCTCGCGCCGTTTCCGCCAGCGGCTGGCGGGCGCGGTGCCAGATCACCACTTCGAAAAACAGCGTGCCGATGAAGGCGATGGCTGCCAGCAAATGCGTAATCAACAAAAAGGGATACATCATCGCCCGCCTCCATTCTTTGGCCTGCTCATCCCGGATGACCGTCGACCCGGGCCCGCAGCAGCATCGGCCCATAACGCCAGGCGTACAGCGCAAACGCCAGCGTCCAGCACAGACCGGCCAGCCACAACGCCGGCAAAGGGAAAAACACAATCAACACGACCCGACTCAGACACGCCAGGTTGAGCAAAATGAACGCCAAGGTCATGCCCGACGGCGGCTCCAGCGCACGACCGGTATGCCCAAGCGTTACCCGAGCGATCATCGCCAACACCAGACCGCCCATGGCGCCGATCGTCAGGCAATGCACTGCCAGGCTCGGGTTCAGCGGTACGCCGAAATGCCACAGCGCCATGCCGAGACAAGCCACCGCCAGCCAGCCGTAAGCCAGGTGCAGCGACCACAACAACGGCACGCGCCACAGGCCGCGATCTTGCCAGCGCACCAGGCGCACCAGATGCCCAGCCCCCAGCATCGCGAACAACAAACCTACCCAGACATTGGCGTTGAGCGCAGGGCCGACGGCATACAGCAACGCCACCAGTGGCGAGCCAATCAGCAGCAGCCAATCCAGCCATGGCCAAGGGGCAACAGCGTCAACCCGGCCGAGGCCGCGCTGGGTGAAGAACGGAATCACGCGCCCGCCGATCAACCCCATCATGGCCGCCACCAGCCAGATGCCGGTCAGCACGCCCTGACGCTGCCAGCCTTCATGACCTGCGACCAGCCCCGACACGGACAACCCGTCGGCCCCGGCCAGCAACAGCAGGACCACCACAATCGGGTAGTTACGCTTTTGCCGCACCTTCCACAACGTGAAGCCCATCAATGCCGCCACCGCCAGCGGAAACGCCATTTCCAGCACCACCAGCAGCGGCCACGGGGCATTGAGCAGCCACGCCACGCGCGCCGCCAACCACAGCAGCGCCAGCGCGGCCAATGGTTTGCCGCTGAGGCCGGGGCGACCGGTCCAGGTCTGTACGGCCGTCAGCAGGAAGCCCGCAATAATCGCCAGCCCGAACCCGAACAGCAATTCATGCCGATGCCAGCCCAGCCACCCACCGGCCGGCTGCCACGCGGACAACGAACCGCTGAAGGCCGCCAGCCAAAGCGGGATGACCAGCACAGCCAACAGGCCGCCCGCGAGGAAGAACGGCCGAAAGGCCAGACGTAACAGCGGCGCGATGGCCATCGCTTTACGGCGGTCAAGCACTTGCATAAAGCCACTCCTCTACCTTGTTGCTGACCTGGCGCCAACCAGCGCGCGAGGTAATTCCGGGTGCAATCATCGGGTATTGCCGAGCAATTGCCTTTGTCGCAGATCAAGTGTGCAAGGGCCGTGCCCCCGCTCCAGATCAACGGCTGGCGGCACTTCCTAGCTATAACGGTAGCTGGCGCAGGGTAAAAATGACCATTTAAGGGTTGTTTTTACCCTTATTGCATGGGTCTTTTTTACCCTGTCCGTCTACAACCCCAATAAACAAAGGCCTTCAGGCATGGCCCGCGTCTTGCTCAAGCCTCGGGAACTCAAAGCAAACTCGATCCCGGGAGTCCTCATGAAAAAAGTCGTCCAGCCACTGGCCTGGTTTGTGGTGTTGACCTCCGTCCTGGCGGTAGCCAGCGGCATCTCCCTGGGCCTTGTCTGATTCTTGATCGCAAGCCACTCCTCAACCTTCAGGATGAATTCCCATGGTGCTTCATCGCGTCCATCACCAGATTTTGCGCAGTCATCACTTGTTCGAGCCGTTGAATGAAGAACAGCTGGATGAATTGATGAGTACCAGCCAACTGCTGAGCATCGACAAAGGCGAGCCGTTGTTCCGTCAGGGCGAGCCGGCCGATTCGTTCTATTTCGTGATTGCCGGGGCGGTGAAGATCTACCGCCTGACACCCGACGGGCAGGAAAAAGTATTCGAGGTGCTCAGCGATCGGCAAACCTTCGCCGAAGCGATGATGCTGATGGACACCCCCAACTATGTGGCCTCGGCCGAAGCGGTCTGCCCTACCCAGCTCTACCGGTTATCCAACAGCACCTACATGCGCTTGCTGCAGAACAACAGCCGGCTGACCTTCGCGCTGCTGGGCAAGCTCTGCGTTCGCCTGCACCAGCGGGTCAACGAAATCGAAACCCTGTCACTGAAAAACGCTACCCACCGGGTCGTGCGCTATCTGCTGACGCAACTGGTGCGCCAGCAAACCATCGACAGTCAATTCGAACTGCCGATGGCCAAGCAACTGATTGCCGGGCACCTGTCGATCCAGCCGGAGACGTTTTCGCGCATCATCCGCCGCCTGATCGATGAAAAAATCATTACCCAGGACGGCCGCCAGATCGCCATTCTTGATCGTCCACGCCTGGAACAGTTCGAGTGAGCGCCATGCCTGTCTGCCTGTATTGCCAGCACGCCAACCCACCAAAAGAAACCGAATGCCGCCACTGCGGCATGCCCCTGCCGGCACTGGCCGAACGCGCCGGGGAGCGTCGGCAGCATCGGTTCATGTGGTTCTGCATCGGCCTGACGGTTTTTTGCGTGGCGATGTTTTTCTGGCTGCCGCGCTGAAGCCAGGGTCATGGCTGGGTCAACTGGCGATACAACTGCGGTAAGCGCAGGGGCAGTTGTTCGGGCTGGCGGATCAAGGTGTAGCCATTGGCGCCGAACATGTACGGCAAGTAATCCCCGGCCTCGCGATCAATCGTGATGCAGAACGGCGTCAACCCCTGGCGCCGCGCCTCCCGCACCGCCTCGCGGGTGTCTTCGACACCGTAGCGGCCCTCATACAAATCCAGATCATTCGGTTTGCCGTCGGTCAGCAGCAGCAACAATTTGCTGCGTCGTTTGCTGGTGCCCAGCAGTTTGGTGGCCTGGCGAATGGCGGCGCCCATGCGTGTGTAATAACCCGGCTTGAGCCCCTGGATGCGACCTCGGGTGTTGTCGTCATAACGCTGGGTGAACGACTTGAGTTCCTGCATGCGCACTTGCTGGCGACGCAATGAGGAAAACCCGTACAGGGCAAAATCATCACCCAGCACCGACAGGGTTTCGCCGAACAGCAGCAGGCTGTCGCGGATGACGTCGATGACACGATGTTCATCGTTGAGATGGGCGTCGGTGGACATCGACACATCGGCCAGCAACAGGCACGCGAGGTCGCGGCGGGTCTGGCGTTGTTCCATGAACAAACCCCGTTCAGCGCACTCGCCATGCTCGCGTTCAACGTGAAAATCCAGCCAGGCCTGCATGTCGAGTTCAGAGCCCTGGGGTTGCTGACGTAACCACTGGCGGTCGTTGCGCAGGTGCTCGAACTGACGACGCAAACGTCGCGCCGAAGCCTTGAGTCGTGGCGGCAGCGGCTGCGCTTCACAGTCGCGCGGCACCATCATTTGCAGGTTGACGAAGCTGTCCTGCATCCGCTGCTTGCGATAGTCCCACTCCGGCAACTTGATGCCCTCGCCCAAGGGAATATCGTCGACATCGGCCGGCGGCAGATCCAGGTGCAATTTGAGGCCACCGCCCTTGCGCAGACGGGTGCGCGACAGCGTCAGTTCGTCCAGGTCATCGGCGACCCGGGCGGCGTCCGGGTCTTCGCTGTCGTCTGACCAGCGATCCAGATCCACGTGTTCGGTCCAACTGAACAGGTTCTCCAGGCGCACCACCAACAGCCCGCCATCACGGGTGCTTTCATCGATCCGCGTGGCGCGTTTGCGTCCGCTTTTCTGTTCACCGGGTGGCGTGGTCAACGACTCTTCGGATTCATCGCCCAGATCGGCTGCCTGCGCGCTGGCGAAATTTTGCGGCGGGTACAACCACAACGGCAGCGGCCAGGCTGCACGTTCGCTCCGAGGAAAATGCTCGACACTGCCCGGCTCACGCAACGCCTGGCATAACGCCCGTTCCAGCGCGGCTTCGCTGCGGTTCAACGAGGCGGGATCCGGGCGTAATTGCAGATGAGCATCGACCAGGCGTTGATAGCGGACGCGCAACGCGGGGAAGCGCTGCAACAGCTGTTGCGTCCAGCGCTGATTGTCCCGCCCCCAGTGACGCATCGGCCCGGCCTGCGCCGCCAGCAGCGCGAGCCAACGATAGAGTTCTTCGTTCAGAGCGACGTCAGGAAACACCGCCAGGCTCGACGGCAGCCGAAGATTTGCGTCGTCGCACCACGCCAACGGCACTTGTTTGCAGGTGCCGGCGATCTGCTGCAACACGTTGCGCCGCAGCAGCAGATCGCGGTCGCTGGCGGCTTCGACGCCGACACCGTTGGCACCGCCCATGGCGCGAAACAACAGCGCCAGCGGGCGCTGCTGGCTGATCAGCTCAACGCGTGCCTCGGGGAAATCCGCACTGGCGCGCCGGGTGATGAAACGGTGCCAGACACTGCCGACCCACTCTTCCAGTTCAACGGTAAAGGCCATGGTAGTTGCCCTTTTTCCAAAGCAAAAAAACGGCCCGCTGTCTCAGCCGGGCCGACCTTTTCTAGCCGTTATGCAGGCTCATGACGGAACCACGGCAGCCGGGGCGCGCAAAGCGGCGCGGCCACGTTGCTTGAAGCTGAACAAGTAGCAGAGCAACCCGGCGAAGAAACCCACACCGGAACCCAGGCGGGCCCAGAACAGCACTTGCAAATGTTCGACCGTGGACATGAAGGGCAACGCGATTCCGTCGGCCTGCCAGCGTTGCAGGTAGACCTGCACGACACCGGCAGCGGTGAGGAACAACGTGATCATCACCATCGACAGGGTCATCAACCAGAAGCCCCAGATCTCCAGCGTCTGCGAACGCTCGTCGCCGGCTTCACCCAAGCCGCGCAAACGTGGCATGGCGTAGCTGATCAAGGTCATCACGATCATCGCGTAAGCGCCGTAGAAGGCCAGGTGACCGTGAGCCGCCGTCAGTTGCGAACCGTGGGTGTAGAAGTTGACCGGGGCCAACGTGTGCAGAAAACCCCAGACGCCCGCACCGAAGAACGCCGTGACCGTGGTGCCCTTGGCCCACAGCGTGGCCGCACGATTCGGGTGTTGCCGACGACGGTTCTTCACCATGCTGAACGCGAAGATCACCATGGCCAGGAATGGCAGCGGTTCCATGGCGGAGAAGATCGAGCCGACCCACAACCAGACCTCGGGCGCACCGATCCAGAAGAAGTGGTGACCGGTGCCGATGATCCCGGTAATCAGCGCCATGGCGATGATCACGTACAGCCATTTTTCCACGACTTCCCGGTCTACCCCGGTGATCTTGATCAGCACGAAGGCGAGCATCGAACCCATGATCAGTTCCCACACGCCTTCCACCCAAAGATGCACCACCCACCACCAGTAAAACTTGTCACGGGCGAGGTTGCCGGGGTTGTAGAAGGAGAACAGGAAGAACACCGCGAGCCCGATCAACCCGGTCATCATCACCATGCTGACGGTGGTCTTGCGACCTTTGAGCAGGGTCATGCCGATGTTGTAGAGGAAGCCCAGGCACACCACCACGATACCCATCTTGGTGATGGTCGGCTGTTCGAGGAACTCCCGGCCCATGGTCGGCAGCAACTCGTTGTGGGTCAGTCTGGCCAGACCCGCATAAGGCACCAGCAGGTAGCCCAGGATCGTCAGCACACCGGCGGCGGCGAACACCCAGAACAGGAGGATCGCCAGTTTCGGGCTGTGCAGCTCTCGGTCGGCTTCTTCCGGGATCAGGTAGTAGGCCGCGCCCATGAAGCCGAACAGCAGCCAGACAATCAACAGGTTGGTGTGCACCATCCGCGCCACGTTGAACGGAATGATCGGGAACAGAAAGTCTCCGATCACGTATTGCAGGCCCATGATCAAACCGAACAGCACCTGACCGAGGAACAGGATCAGGGCAAACACGAAGTACGGTTTGGCCACGGCTTGCGAGGCGAATTTCAGATGTGGATTGGCAATGCTCATTGCTCAGCCCTCCTTGTTTGGCGGCCAGCCATTGGTGTTGATGTTCGAGCTCCATTTGAGGAACTCGGCGATGTCATCCACCTCCTGGTCACTCAATTTGAACTGAGGCATCGCGCGCCGGCCCGGTACGCCCAGCGGCTGCATTTTCATCCAGGCATGCAGGAAAGGTTTGAAGCCCTCCTCCCCGCCGCGCCGCTGAAAGACGTTGCCCAGCTCAGGCGCAAAGTAGGCGCCCTCGCCCAGCAGCGTGTGGCAGCCGATGCAGTTGTTTTGCTCCCAGACTGTCTTACCGCGAATCACTGATTCGGTTAATTGCGCTTCGTTACTGCGCACCGGGAAGGTCTGTTCCGTGTGGTAGGTCAAGGCCAGGAATACCAGGAAGAAGAAGATGCTTCCCCCGAAGTAGATGTTCCTGGCCATGCCTTTGGTGAAGGTCTCTGACATGGTCGCTTCCTCTTTGCTTGGCCCGTCCATGATAGGAAGCGAAGGGTTGAAACCTGCTTGATGGCGATCAAGAAACTCCGATGGTTTTGCTCGGGTATTGCCGACACCGCAGATCGAATGTCGGAGCGTTTTTGTGTCAGGCCGTTTGTTTTTTTGAAGGGGGGGCATATCCGTTTTTGCGGTGATGGCTGCTATTGGTTTCGCCCTTACGGCGAGTCACTTTCGAAAAGCGCGAAAGTAACCAAAGCGCTTTTGCCCCTTTCGTTCGGTGCCTCGCTAATGCTCGGCATGCCCTCGCTCCGGTCCTGCTCCGTGGGCCCGCCGCCATCGGCCATCCATGGCCGGGGGCGGCTAACCCGGCATCCATGCCGGGTTGCCC
>NZ_JAGYFZ010000148.1:0-11118 GCF_019946675.1 Pseudomonas sp. BF-B-15 | reverse complement strand
CGCCCCCTCGAGAGGCCGAGTGGAGGTTCTGCGCAGTGGGCAACCCGGCATGGATGCCGGGTTAGCCGCCCCCGGCCAGGGATGGCCGATGGCGGCGGGCCCACGGAGCAGGACCGGAGCGAGGGCATGCCGAGCCACAGCGAGGCACCGAACGAAAGGGGCAAGAGCCCTTGGTTACTTGGGGCTTTTCCAAGTGACTCGCCGTAAGGGCGAAACCAATAGCCGCCATCACCACAGAAACGGATATGTACTCAATCAACCACCACCAACATCCCCCCCACAACCACCGCCAACACCAACGCCCAACTCACCAACAACCGACGCCACAATCGCGGCGCATGGCGCATTTCCATAAAGCCATCAGTAATCAACCAGGCCTTGACAACCGCCACCAGCAAAATGGCCACGGACAACACCCCAGTCGCCCCCGACTGCGCCAGCAACACAGTGCTTACGCTCAGCGTGGCCAGCGCTGCCCAGCAGACAAACAAAAACCTGGAAGCAGACATGAAAACCTCATCAACCCAGCACGTAAACCAGCGGAAACAACACCACCCAGATCAGATCAACCATGTGCCAATACAACACGCCGGATTCAAATCCGCTGCGATTACTGGCGTCGTACAACCCACGACGGCAACGCTCGGCCAGCCATCCGAGGATGAACATGCCAAGCAACACATGAAGAAAATGAAACCCGGTGAGGATCCAGTACAGCGTGAAAAACGTGTTGTGCTCCATCCCCAGCCCCGAGTCCAGCAAGTGTCGGTACTCGGTGATTTTCAACACCACATAGACACTGGCGACGAGCAACGCGGCCAACAGCCAGGCAGCGCCGTGGCGAGGCCGTGAGCGCCTGACTTGCGCCTGCGCCAGCGCCGCGAACAGCCCGGCGGTCAGCAGGCTCAGGGTCATCGCCAGACCGGTCGACGTGTTCAGCAACAGACGGCTTTCACTGAACAGCTGCGGCTTGAGTGCCTGGGTCACGGCGAACACCAGAATCAGAATGGCAAACACCGACAGCTCGGCCAGAATGAAAAACCACATCGCCAGATCGCCCGGCAAATGCCTGGGCGCAACGCCGCCGGGCTCAACCGAAGTGGACATCAACCACGTCCATCAGCGCCGCAACGGTCAGCGGATCGTCGCTCAATGGTTCGGCCAGGCAGGCCATGCACGCCTCACGCGGGCTCATGCCGGCGCGGATCATTCGTGCGGTGAAAATCAGCAACCGCGTCGAAGCGACTTCCTCCAGATCATGCTGATCGAGCCGCCGTAGCGCCTGCCCCAGCCTGACCACTTGCGCTGCCAGCGCGCTGTCCACCTGAGCCTCGCGGGCAACAATGCGCTCCTCATCGGCCACCGGCGGGTAATCGAAACGCATCGCCACGAAGCGTTGTCGGGTACTGGGCTTCATGCCTTTGAGCAGGTTCTGGTAACCGGGGTTGTAGGACACCACCAGCATGAAGGACGGCGGCGCCTGCAACACCTCGCCGGTGCGCTCCAGGAACAATTCGCGACGATCGTCGGCCAGCGGATGCAACACCACCACGGTGTCCTGGCGCGCCTCGACCACTTCGTCGAGATAACAAATGCCGCCTTCGCGTACCGCGCGGGTCAGCGGTCCGTCCTGCCACCAAGTGCCCTGGGCACCGATCAGATGGCGACCGATCAAGTCAGCCGCGCTCAGGTCGTCGTGGCACGCCACGGTGTACAGCGGCAAGTTCAACCGATGCGCCATGTGCTGGACGAAACGGGTCTTGCCGCAACCGGTCGGCCCCTTGATCAGCACCGGCATGCCATGTTGCCAGGCCTGCTCGAACAGCGCCTCCTCATTGTTGAGCGGTTGGTAGAAGG
This sequence comes from Pseudomonas sp. BF-B-15, assembly GCF_019946675.1. Lineage (NCBI taxonomy): Bacteria > Pseudomonadati > Pseudomonadota > Gammaproteobacteria > Pseudomonadales > Pseudomonadaceae > Pseudomonas > Pseudomonas sp. BF-B-15. The sequence continues at coordinate 9,261 of NZ_JAGYFZ010000148.1, read as the reverse complement.
GTTCGGCCTTGTGTTCGCCAGACGGGAGATGGTCCATGGGGCACCTGATTCAACAACAGAATTGAGGGACACGCTACGGACCCCTGCGACAACCTGGCAAGTGACATGGCCGACAAACTTGATCGCCGTCAAGCGGGCATTGGCCTGCTCGGGCATAGCCTTGCAGCGCACTAAGAACCTGCGTCCTGCGCTGTCGTTCCAGCGCATCGCAAAGGTCTTGCCTGAGGAGAAATGGAATGCTGATCAGCAATAGAAAAACGTTTGCTCTGACCGTCGCCACCCTGTGTTCGACACTGGCCTTTGCGGTGTCTCACGCAGCCAGAGCCAACGAGCCCGCCGCCTCACCGCCCATGGTCAAAACCGCTGGCGCTCCCGACATGAGCCGGGCCGAGTTCGATTCATCCAAGGAAATCTACTTCCAGCGCTGCGCCGGCTGTCACGGCGTGCTGCGCAAAGGGGCGACCGGCAAGCCGCTGACCCCGGACATCACCCAGTCGCGCGGGCAACCGTTCCTGGAGGCTTTGATTACCTACGGTTCACCGGCAGGCATGCCGAACTGGGGGACGTCCAATGCCCTGACCAAGGAGCAAATCACGGCCATGGCCAAGTTCGTTCAGCACACGCCGCCGACACCACCGGAATGGGGCATGGCCGAGACGCTGAAAACCTGGAAGGTGCTGGTCAAACCCGAGGATCGTCCGAAAAAACAACTGAGCAAACTTGACCTGCCCAACCTGTTTTCGGTGACGTTGCGCGATGACGGCAAGATTGCCCTGATCGACGGCGACAGCAAGAAAATCGTCAAGCTGATCGAGACCGGTTATGCGGTGCACATCTCGCGGATCTCCGCCTCGGGCCGCTACTTGCTGGTGATTGGCCGCGACGCCCGGATCGACATGATCGACCTGTGGCCGGTGGAGCCGACCAAGGTCGCCGAAGTCAAAGTGGGCATCGAAGCGCGCTCGGTCGAGACCTCAAAATTCAAGGGCTACGAAGACAAGTACACCATCGCCGGTTCCTATTGGCCGCCGCAGTTCACCATCATGGACGGCGAAACCCTGGAGCCGAAGCAGATCGTCTCGACACGCGGCATGACCGTCGACAAGCAGGAATATCACCCTGAGCCGAGGGTCGCGGCGATCATCGCGTCCCACGAATGGCCGGAGTTCATCGTCAACGTCAAGGAAACCGGCAAGGTCATGCTGGTCAATTACCAGGACATCAAGAACCTCACCGTCACCTCCATCGACGCCGCGCCGTTCCTGCATGACGGCGGTTGGGACAGCACGCACCGCTACTTCATGACCGCCGCCAACAACTCCAACAAAGTCGCCGTGATCGACTCCAAGGAGCGCAAGTTGACCGCGCTCGTGGACGTCGGCAAAACCCCGCACCCTGGGCGCGGCGCCAACTTCGACCACCCGACCTACGGGCCGGTCTGGGCCACCAGCCACCTGGGCGACGAAGGCATCTCGCTGATCGGCACCGACCCGGTCAAACACGCGCAATACGCCTGGAAACAGGTCGCCTCGATCAAGGGCCAGGGCGGTGGATCGCTGTTCATCAAGACCCACCCCAACTCCCGTCACCTGTACGTCGACACCACCCTCAACCCGGACGCAAAACTCAGTCAGTCGGTGGCGGTGTTCAACATCGACAAGCTCGACGCCGGCTACACCGTGCTGCCCATCGCCGAATACGCGGGCATCAAGCAAGGGGCGATGCGCGTCGTGCAACCGGAATACAACAAGGCCGGCGATGAAGTCTGGTTCTCCGTGTGGAGCGGCCAGGCCGACGAATCGGCGCTGGTGGTGATCGACGATAAAACCCTGAAGCTCAAGTCAGTCATCAAGGACAAACGACTGATCACACCCACCGGAAAGTTCAACGTCTACAACACCCAACACGACATCTATTGAGCTCCATCAATGCAAGGAAACACCATGAAAAATACTCTGCTTTCACTGTTCGCCCTGACCGCTGCGCTGAGCGTGCAACCGGCCATGGCCCAGGACGCGCTGGAGCTGTTCAAGAGCAAACCCTGCGCCGCCTGCCACTCCATCGACACCAAACTGGTCGGCCCGGCACTCAAGGATGTAGCGGCCAAGAATGCGGGCGTGGCCGGGGCCGCGGACACCCTGGCCAGTCATATCAAGAACGGCACACAGGGCAATTGGGGACCGATGCCGATGCCGGCAAACCCGGTCACGGATGAGGAAGCGAAGATTCTCGCGACCTGGGTCCTGACGCTCAAATAACCGCCTGGAGGGCGCCATGATGATTTTTCGAAAGGCTCTGGTTCTGGCGGCCCTCCTCCTCATTTGCGCAACCACGGTTGCCGCGCCCGACGCCCAGCGTCAGGCGCAACTCGAACACCTGCTGGCCCAGGACTGCGGCGCCTGCCATGGGCTGCACATGACCGGCGGCCTCGGCCCCGAACTGACCCGCGCAGCGCTGGCGGGCAAGTCCAGGGACAGCCTGATCGCCACCGTCACCCATGGCCGGCCCGGCACCGCGATGCCCGGTTGGGCCCCGCTGCTCAGCACCGCCGACATTGGTTGGCTGATCGATCTTCTTCTCCAGGGATATCCCGCACCATGATCCGTTCAATCCTGCTGTCAGCGGCGACCGGGCTGTTATTGTCCGCCTGCGCTCAGCCACCCTTGCGTGGCACCGGCGACTTGGGCGTGGTGGTGGAACGCGCCACCGGCAGCCTGCAAATCATCGAAAGCGACAACCGCACTTCGCTGGCCCGGCTCGAAGGGTTGGGCGACCTGTCCCACGCCTCGGTGGTGTTCTCCCGCGACCAGCGCTTTGCCTATGTGTTCGGCCGCGACGGTGGTCTGAGCAAGATCGACCTGCTGACCCGACGCATCGATCACCGAGTGATCCAGGGCGGCAACAGCATCGGCGGCGCCATCAGTCAGGACGGCAAGCTGATCGCTGTCTCCAACTATGTGCCGGGCGGGGTCAAGGTCTTTGATGCACAGACCTTGCAGCTGGTGGCCGACATTCCCGCCACCCCGCTGGCCGATGGCAGCAAGCGTTCCCGCGTGGTCGGCCTGGTCGACGCGCCCGGCCAGCGTTTTGTGTTCAGCCTGTTCGACACCGGCGAGATCTGGACCCTGGATTTCAGCCAGGGCACCACCCCGCAGATCAGCCGCTTCACCAACATCGGCGAACAACCCTACGACGCGCTGATCACCCCGGACGGGCGCTACTACATGGCCGGCCTGTTCGGCGAAGACGGCATGGCGCAACTCGACCTCTGGCATCCCGAGCGCGGGGTAAAGCGGGTGCTCGGTGATTACGGACGCGGCCAGGCAAAACTGCCGGTCTACAAAATGCCGCACCTTGAGGGCTGGGCCGTCGCCGACCATCAGGCCTTCGTCCCCGCTGTCGGTCGCCATCAAGTGTTGGTGATGAATTCGCGCACTTGGCAGCAGAGCGCCGTGATCCCCGTGGCCGGCCAACCGGTGTTCGTCACCTCGCGCCCGGACGGTCGGCAACTGTGGGTCAATTTCGCCTACCCGGACAACGATCGGGTCCAGGTGATCGACACCGAAACCCACGCCGTGGTCGCCGACCTGCGACCCGGCCCGGCGGTGCTGCACATGGAATTCACCGCACGCGGCGATCAGCTGTGGCTGTCGTTACGCGACGGCAATCAGGTACAGGTCTGGGACCCGTACAGCCTGAAACAGCTGAGCACCCTGCCGGCCACCGCGCCGAGCGGCATCTTCTTCAGCAGCCGCGCACAAAAAATGGGCTATTGAAATGGACCTCGACCTGCTTGCCTGCCAATTGATTGATCGCTTCCAGCATGGCATGCCGCTGTGTCCGGAACCTTATCGTGAAATGGCCCAGGTGCTGGGTTGCAGCGAGTCGCAAGTGATCGCCTGCCTGCAACGCCTGGAACTGGCCGGGGCCTTGTCGCGGATCGGCCCGGTGTTCGACCACAGCCGCGCCGGCGCCAGCACCCTCGCCGCCCTCGCCGTGCCCGCCGAACGCCTGCATCAAGTTGCCAAGCGCGTCAGCCAGTACCCCGAGGTCAATCACAACTATGCGCGCGAACATCACTACAACCTGTGGTTTGTGTTGACCGGCCCCGATCGCCAACACATCGAGCGCATTCTCGAAGAACTGGAGTACGACACCGGCCTCACCCCACTGGACCTGCCGATGTTGACCGCTTACCGCATCGACCTCGGCTTTGCCCTCGGAGAAAGCCGATGAAAGCGCCATTGAATCCCAAACAGGCACTGGCCCTGCGGCGGCACCTGGAAGGCGGGTTGCCGCTGGTCTCGCGTCCTTATCAGGCACTCGCCGAACGGATCAACGCCGAGGAAAACCAGGTGCTCGCGCAAATGCACCAGTGGCACGAGCAAGGGTTGTTCCGCCGGGTTGGCCTGGTGCTCAACCATCGCGCGCTGGGCTTTACCGCCAACGCAATGCTGGTGCTGGACATTCCGGATGCGTTGATCGACGAAGTCGGCCAGCGCCTGGGGCGAGCGCCCGGCATCACCCTCTGCTATCAGCGGCCGCGACGCCTGCCTGACTGGCGATACAACCTGTTCTGCATGGTTCACGGTCGCCAACGCGATCAAGTCGCGGCGCACATTCAGGCGCTGCTCGAAGAACACCTGCTGAGCGACCTGCCCCACCAACTGCTGTTCAGCACCCACGCCTTCAAACAATGCGGCGGGCGCTTTGCGCCTTCATCAACAGGAGCCTCCGACCGTGGATGACCTCGACCGTCGACTGATCAACCGCTTGCAACTGGGCCTGCCGCTGGTGCGCCATCCCTGGAAAGTACTGGCCGCCGAACTGCAAAGCAGCAGCAGTGAACTGCTCGATCGGCTCCACGCACTGCTGGAGGACGGCGTGCTCACGCGCTTCGGCCCGATGTTCGACATTGAACGGCTGGGCGGTGCCTTCACGCTCGCGGCGCTGGCGGTGCCGGAAGAACGCTTCGAAGACGTCGCCGAGCAACTGCACGCCCTGCCGGAAGTGGCCCACAACTATCGACGCGAACACGCCTGGAACATGTGGTTTGTGCTCGGTTGCCCGACCGAACAAGGCATTGCCGAGACCCTGCAGCGCATTGAATCCCTGACCGGCTTGCCGCTGCTGAATCTGCCCAAAGAGGAGACCTACCATGTCGGTTTGTATTTCCCGGTCTGAAGACACCCTGGCCCATCGCCTGATCGAGCTGACCCAGACCGGCCTGCCCTTACTGGACGACCCTTGGGCCTGGCTCGCCGAGCAGCTGGACTTGAGCATCGAATCCACCCTGGACTTGCTCAAGCGTTTGCAGGCCGAGGGCGCCATCCGGCGCATCGCCGCCGTCCCCAACCACTATCGCCTGGGTTATCGCTACAACGGCATGACGGTCTGGGATGTGCGCGACGCCGACATGCCGCGCCTCGGTGCGCTGATCGGTGCGCAGCCCTTCGTCAGCCATTGCTATCGACGCCCGCGCCGTGAGGACTGGCGCTACAACCTGTTTGCCATGGTGCACGGTCGCAGCAGCGAGGAAATCGACAGCTACCGCGAACACCTGCGCTACTTGCTGGGCGATGCCTGTGCCGCCGACGAGATGCTGGTGAGCAGCCGCATCCTGAAAAAAACCGGATTGCGCCTGCCACCCGCAACGCACTGAAGGCGCGCCGACTCAAGGAGAGTTGCATGTTAAGGATCAGCCAATACCTGCGTGCGCTGGCCGGCCAGGCGCCCGCCCCCAGAACCAGCCCACCGGGCAGCAACCGACCGCCCGTGGTGATCTGGAACCTGCTGCGGCGCTGCAACCTGACCTGCAAACACTGCTACGCAACCTCAGCCGACAGTGTCTTTCGCGATGAACTGGATACGCCCGCCGCACTGAGCGTGATCGATGATCTGCGCGCTGCCGGGGTGAAAGTGCTCATCCTGTCCGGCGGTGAACCGCTGCTGCGCGATGATCTGTTTGTGCTCAGCGCCTATGCCCGCGCCAAGGGTTTCTTTGTTGCCTTGTCCACCAACGGCACGCTGATCGATGAGCACAACATCACGCAGATCCGCGCGGCGAATTTCGACTATGTCGGGATCAGCATCGATGGCCTGGAAGCCACCCATGACGCCTTCCGCCAACTCAAGGGCAGTTTTGCCAGTTCCATGCGGGCGATCCGCCTCTGTCGCGAACAAGGTATTCGGGTCGGCCTGCGCACCACCCTGACCCAGGAAAACCATGCGCAGCTTCCCCAATTGCTGGCGCTGATGCGCGAGTACGACGTGCAAAAGTTTTACCTGTCGCACCTCAACTACAGCGGTCGCGGCAAACGCAGCCGCCAGCTCGACGCCCGGCAACAGATGAGCCGCGAGGCGATGACGCAGATTTTCGAACGAGCCTGGGAAGACATCGCGCAGGGTCGCGACAGCGATTTCGTCAGCGGCAACAACGATGCCGACGCGGTTCTGTTGCTGCAATGGGTAGGGCTGCATCTGCCCGAACATTACCCGCGCCTGGAACACATGCTGCGCGCCTGGGGCGGCAATGCCTCGGGCAGCGGCATCGCCAACATCGACAACACCGGCGAAGTGCACCCGGACACCTATTGGTGGCAGCACTCGGTGGGCAACGTGCGGCACACGCCGTTTCGCACGCTCTGGCTGGACCGGCCGGACACCTTGTTGCAACAGCTGCGGGCGCATCCGCGCGCCGTCGGCGGCCGCTGCGGCCAATGCCGCTGGCTGGACATCTGCAACGGCAACACCCGAACCCGCGCCTGGGCCGAAGGCGATCTGTGGGGGCAGGATCCCGGTTGCCACCTCAGCGATGAAGAAATCGGTGTGCCGCCCATCACGACAATCCCTTGCGTCATGCACTGAAGCATCCGCCTGGCAAGCCCCGGCCAACCTGATGAAGAACCAAGGACGTCCCATGTACCCATCGATTATTTTACCGGCCGCACTTGCGTCCCTGTTCAGACCGGGCGAAGTCGCCCTGGTCGGCGCGGGCCCCGGCGATCCACGCCTGCTGACCCTGCGCGCCTGGAGCCTGTTGATGCAGGCCGACGCCGTGGTTTACGACCGTCTGATCAGCCCCGACCTGCTGACGCTGATCCCCCTCACTTGCGCCCGGCATTACGTTGGCAAGGCCAGCGGCTGCCACAGCCTGCCCCAGGAACAAATCAACGAGCTGCTGGCCGACCTCGCCGAGCAAGGGCAACGCGTGGTCCGGCTCAAGGGTGGCGACCCGTTCATTTTCGGTCGCGGTGCCGAGGAGTTGCAGTATCTGCTGCAGCGCAACATCGACTGCCAGGTGGTGCCGGGCATCACCGCCGCGTCCGGGTGCAGCGCTTACGCCGGCATCCCGCTGACGCACCGGGACCTGGTCAACTCCTGTCGATTCATCACCGGCCACTTGCAACACGACGGCGAGTTGAAACTGCCTTGGCGCGATCTGGCCGACAGCAGCCAGACCCTGGTGTTTTACATGGGCTTATCGAACCTCGGGGTGATCGCCCGGCACCTGATCGAGGCCGGGTTGTCGGCCGACACACCGGCAGCGCTGATCAGCAACGGCACGCGACCCGACCAGCACGTTGCCCGTGGTTTGTTGCACCAACTGCCGACGTTGGCGCTGGAGTGCCCGCCCGGTATTCCGACGCTGACGGTGATTGGCAAGGTGGTCGATCTGTTCGCCGCACAACCGATGGAATACCCGGCGCGCTTTTATCCTGTTCAGGCGTTGCAACGGCACGGCAAGGTGGCGCTATGAAGCGCGGGCTGCTGCTGCCGTTGTTATGGGTCAGTGTCGCCGCTGGCGCCGCTGATCCGGCACTTGAACACGCCGCGAACGACTACCGCCAGCATTGCCAAAGCTGCCATGGCGCCAACCGTTTCGGCGGTACCGGGCCGGCGTTGTTGCCAGAGAGTCTGAGCCGGATCAAACCCGATGAAATCCGCAGCGTGATCCAGAACGGTCGCCCCGCAAGCCAGATGGCCGGCTTTGCCAACGTGTTCAACCCGGCGCAGATCGACGCGCTGGTGAGCTACCTTCAGCAACCGCCCGCCACCGCGCCGACCTGGAGCAACGACGAGATTCGCGGCAGCCACTCGATGCTCGCCGACATCAGCAAGCTGCCCACCACGCCCCAGCATGGCGCCGATCCGCTGAACCTGTTCGTGGTGGTGGAAGCTGGCGATCACCACATCAACATCCTCGACGGTGATCGTTTCGAGGTGCTGGCGCGGTTTACCTCGCACTTTGCCGTGCATGGCGGGCCGAAGTTCTCACCCGACGGGCGCTTCGTCTACGTCGCCTCGCGCGATGGCTGGGTCAGCCTGTACGACCTGCACAACCTGAAACTGATCGCCGAGGTCCGCGCCGGGCTCAACACCCGTAACCTGGCGGTGAGCAAGGATGGTCGCTGGGTGTTGGTGGGTAACTATTTGCCGGGCAATCTTGTCGTGCTGGATGCCCGCGATCTGTCGCTGGTCAAGACCATTCCAGCCATCGGCCGGGACGGCACGGCGTCACGGGTCAGCGCGGTCTACACCGCGCCGCCACGGGACAGTTTCATCGTCGCGCTCAAGGACGTGAAGGAAGTCTGGGAACTGTCGAGCGCCGGGACTCCGGACTTCGAGCCGCGACGGATCGAGGCTGAGGACATGCTCGACGACTTTTCCTTTTCACCGGACTACAAGCAATTGCTGGCCACGTCGCGCAAGGCCAAGGGTGGTCAGGTGATCGACCTCGACAGTGGCAAGGTGGTCACCGACATTCCGTTGCCGGGCATGCCGCACCTGGGGTCCGGGACCTATTGGAAACGCAACGGTCAGTGGGTGTTTGCCACGCCGAACATCAGCAAGGGGCTGATCTCGGTCATCGATTTCAAGACTTGGAAGCTGATCAAGGAAATCCCGACGCTGGGGCCGGGGTTTTTCATGCGCAGTCACGTCAATTCGCGGTATGCCTGGACGGATGTGTTCTTCGGGCCGGACAACGATGCGATTCATTTGATCGACAAACAGACTCTGGAAATCGCCCGTACCTTGCGTCCGATGCCTGGCAAGACGGCGGCGCACGTCGAGTTCACTCGCGATGGTCGGCATTTGCTGCTGAGTATTTGGGCCACTGATGGGGCGCTGATTGTTTATGACAGTGACACGCTTGAGGAGATCAAGCGTATCCCGATGAACAAGCCGTCGGGCAAGTACAACGTTGGCAACAAGATCGAGTTTGTGGAGGGGACTTCGCATTAGGGGTTGGGGTTGGGG
>NZ_JAGYFZ010000147.1:0-11208 GCF_019946675.1 Pseudomonas sp. BF-B-15 | reverse complement strand
GTCAGTCAACATCATTGTTGAATGACTAACCGCCTTCGCGGGCAAGCCTCGCTCCTACAGGGGCTGGTGTGTAGTTTGCAGGCACAAAAAAGCCCGACTCAATGGTCGGGCTTTTTCATTCCTGAAGCAGTGCTTATTTAGCACGGCCTTTGTAGGAACCGCCTTCGCGGGTATCGATCTCGATCATGTCGCCGATTTCGATGAAGTCAGCAACCGACAGCTCGGTACCGTTCTTCAGTTTGGCAGGCTTCATTACCTTGCCGGAAGTGTCGCCGCGAGCGGAACCTTCGGTGTAGTCAACCTGACGCACGATAGTGGTCGGCAGTTCTACGGAAACCAGACGCTCTTCGAAGAAGATCGCTTCGCAAACATCGGTCATGCCTTCTTCAACGAAAGGCAGAACGGCTTCGATGTCTTCAGCGTTCAGCTCGTACATGGTGTAGTCGGTGGTGTCCATGAACGTGTAGGTGTCGCCGCTGATGAAGGACAGGGTCGCTTCTTTGCGGTCGAGGATTACGTCGTCCAGTTTGTCGTCAGCGCTGTAAACGATCTCGGTCTTGTAACCGGTCAGCAGGTTTTTCAGCTTGGTCTTCATGATCGCGCTGTTACGACCGGATTTGGTGAATTCAGCTTTCTGAACCAACCATGGATCGTTTTCGAGACGGATCACGGTACCGGGTTTCAGTTCTTTACCAGTTTTCATTGCGAATATCCGAATTTGGATGGGATTTACAAAAATCTAGGCCGCGTATCATATCCAATTTAGGTAAAACTGTACCAGCGCTGCGGCAAGATCAGCCTGCAAAGCCTGTTCCAGACACCACGCTTCGGCGTGTTTTTGCAGTTCTGGCCAGTGTTTACGGGTCGTAGCCCAATGGTCGGACATATCATGCCCGGCATTCCACTCTCGCCAAAGACCGCTGATCGCCTCGCGGGCAGGCGCAGACAGGCCTTTTGTGTAGAGCGTGAGGAAGGCTTCGAGCTTGTCCAGGTGAATGTCTTCGTCCTGCCGATAGATGTGCCAGAGCAGCGGCCGCCCTGCCCATTGCGCGCGGACAAACGAATCTTCGCCGCGCACGGCGTTGAAATCGCAGCACCAAAGCAGGTGATCGTATTGATCCTGTCGGACGAACGGCAGCACTTGCACGGTCAATGACTCGCGCACATGCACCGCGCCAGCCGCCAAACCCTCGACACCGAGCCAACGCTCGACATCACCGAGAATCCGCCCTTCGGGCACCAGCAGATGCGTGGGCACGGAATCTGCGGCCAGGACATCCAGCCAACTGGCCAGGCCGGCATTTTCGTAGGCGAACAGCGAAATCAACTGCGCGCCTTGCGCCCGATCAATCCCTAAACCTTGCAGGAATGCGCGCTGAGCCTTCGGGTCTTGCTGAAACTGCCGACGCCGTTCCAGCAATCCGCTTTCACGCAGCAAGCCACCGGTGCCCTTTTGGAACCCCGGAAAGAAAAAGAATTTCTGCACATTTTTGTACTTCACCGACGGCAAGCCGTGGCAGCCAACGACCCAATCCTCAGCGCTCAGGTAGTCGAGGTTCAACCACAGCGGCGCCTTCTCCCGCGCCGCCATGGCCTCCATGTAAGCACTCGGCAACTGGCAGGCGAACGCGGCGATCACCACATCAGCCGCGTCAGTCGGCTGCCAGTCGGCCGTCCACTGACGCACCTCGACCCCCTCCTGCCACTGCTGTGAAAGGTTGAGATCGATGGCTGGGCACAAACGCTCGAAGGCCCGCAAATCATCGACCCACAAACGCACGTCCATCGCATGTTCGGCCACCAATTGGCGGGCCAGGCGCCAGGTCACACCGATGTCGCCAAAGTTATCGACCACGGTGCAAAAAATATCCCAGCGCCTGCGGTTTTTCATTTGAGGCATTTCAGGCATTCCAGGCTCCCGTTGGCAAAGGCGCCGATTGTCCGCATAAATTACCCCGTGCAGAAGAGCCGACGGCGATTAATCTTCATGCGACAATCGCCACTCGCCCGCGACCACCCGCCAGGAGGCAGTCATGCCCTACCGTCCCAATCCGCGCCGCCGCTTGCCGATCCAGCTTAATGCCCTGCAACTGACGGGCAGTATCGCCCTCGGATTGTGGCTGGGTTTCCTCGCGATCGCACTGACCTGCTGGCTCGCCTCGCGCCTGTTGTTCAGCGAGCAACTGGCGCCCGTCGCACAAGCGGTGGAGCAATTGGCCAAGCCGCCGGTAGTGGTGCAACCGGTGCCGGACATTCCGCCGCAGAGCCCGATGTTCCAGCAATACGAAGAGAACCTGCGCAAGAACGAACAGGCACAACGGCTGGATCAGGCGCGCAGCAGCAACCGCAATCTGTCGAACCCCAATTGCCAGTTCTGGCTGCAACAGGACCGCACCGCGCCAAGCGAAAAAAGCCGCGCCAATGTCCTGCAATTCTGCGATTGATCATGAATAAGCAAACCGTCCACCAACTGATTATCGACAAGCTGCGGATCGATCTCGACATCGCCGAGCGTGCCGCGCAAACCGCTTACGAAACGGCGACCCACGAAGAAAACATCGCCGAAAACAAGTACGACACCCTGGGCCTGGAGGCGTCATATCTGGCAGCCGGGCAGGCAAAGCGCGTGGAGGAAATCAGGCAGTCACTGACGTTGTGCCAGAACCTGACGCTACGGCCTTATGACGACCAGCGCGGCATCGAAGTCGGCGCCCTGCTCGGTCTCGAAGACGAAAAGGGACGTGAGCAATGGCTGTTCCTGGCGCCCGACGCGGCGGGCTTGAAGGTCGACTTGGTGGGGCAATGGATTACCGTCATCACCCCTCGCTCGCCGCTGGGCAAAAGCCTGCTGGGCAAGTTCGAGGGGGACGAGGTGGAGATTCTGGTGGCGGGTGCTCGGCAACAGTTTTCTGTTACCGAGGTGGTTTAGCGGGAGATCAATGAACCGGCAGTTCGACGCCGTCGAATAGCTCTTCCAGTTCCTGCTTGTTGTGGCACTGAATGGCTTTGGCCATGACTTCGCGGGTCAGGTGCGGGGCGAACTTCTCGATGAAGTCGCACATGAAGCCACGCAGGAAGGTGCCGCGACGGAAACCGATTTTGGTGATGCTGGATTCGAACAATTCGCTGGCATCGAGCACCACCAGGTCATTATCGAGCTTGGTATCGACCGCCATTTTCGCCACGATGCCCACGCCCAACCCCAGGCGAACGTAAGTCTTGATCACGTCGGCGTCGGCGGCGGTGAACACCACTTTCGGCGTCAGGCCGCGATGGCTGAAGGCTTCGTCGAGTTTCGAACGGCCGGTGAAACCGAACACGTAAGTCACGATCGGGTATTCGGCCAGCGCTTCGAGAGTCAGCTTCGACAGCTTGGTCAACGGGTGGCCCTGAGGCACGACCACGCAGCGGTTCCAGCGGTAGCACGGCATCATCACCAGGTCACCGAACAGCTCCAGCGCTTCAGTCGCGATGGCGAAATCGACGGTGCCGTCAGCGGCCATTTCGGCGATCTGCATCGGCGAACCCTGGTGCATGTGCAGCGCAACATCCGGGTATTGTTTGATGAAATTGCTGATCACCGGCGGCAACGCATAACGCGCCTGGGTGTGCGTGGTGGCGATCGACAGGGTGCCTTTCTTCTCGTTGGAGAATTCCTGGGCGATCTGCTTGATGCTTTCAACCTTGCGCAGGATCTCGCCGGCGGTGGTGATGATGCGCTCGCCGGCCGGGGTGACGCGGGTCAGGTGCTTGCCGCTGCGAGCAAAAACCTCGACGCCCAATTCGTCTTCCAGCAGACGGATCTGCTTGCTGATGCCCGGTTGCGAGGTGTAAAGGCTTTGGGCTGTAGCGGAAACGTTGAGGTCGTGGTGCGCCACTTCCCAGATGTAGCGCAATTGTTGAAGCTTCATATGAATCCCTCAAAGCAGGTAGACGCCACGGGCATCAGCGACGGTATATAACTATATTAATGGTTTGAAGAATAAATCTAGAACTTTTTTATCAAACTGCCACTATTCGTGGACTAGCGGTCCCCTTGGCGACGGCGTTCCACCAGCGGCACCAGATAGACCGGGACCCGAGCCAACTGCAACACCCGCGCTGCGGTCCGCCCCAAAGGCGTTTCCGCGCCAGCACCATGGCTATGACTACCTACGATCAACAAATCCACGGAGAGTTTCTGCGCCTGTTCGAGAATCACCTGCGACGGATCGCCCTGAAGCACCCGCACCGCTTGTATCCGCTCCAGATCCTGCTCCCCTTCATCCCCCAGTTCTTCACGAAAACTGTCGAGCACGCGCTGCTCGATATTGGCGATCACGGTGTTCAGGCCCTGACTGTGAAACTCGTTCAGCGCCTGCTCATCGAGGTAACTCTGAAGCACCGATTCGGCAAACAGCCCCATGGGTTCAACCGCGTGCACTACATACAGGTCGGCATTGAATGTTCGAGCCAGCTCCAGGGCATGCTGCATCACCAAAGGGGCGTACAGGCCGAGGTCAGTGGCATAGAGCATCGAACGAATCATATGACCTCCTCGAGTGCCAACATGGCGGAGATTGATTCAGCTTAGCAGTGCCTTGGCGAGTGCGACGTCCCGCGTAACGCGTTGAACGGCGGGCTTAAACCTTTTGCTCATTGCTTATGCCATGCGGCACATGGCCGGTAGCGACCACCTCGCGAGCCAACTCGCAATGACCGGCCTGATCGTCGAAAAACACGTCAGCGGCAAAGGCTTCAAGGAAAGCGGACTTGGTCAGGCCACCCAGAAACAGCGATTCGTCCAGACGAATATCCCACTCGCGCAGGGTCCGAATCACCCGTTCATGGGCCGGTGCGGAACGCGCGGTGACCAGCGCGGTACGGATCGGACAGTCGTCCTCCGGGAACTCGCGCTGCAACAGATTGAGCGCCGCGAGAAAGCCCTTGAACGGCCCACCGCGCAAGGGCTCGCGGGCGCTTTCGCGCTCGCTGGCCTGGAACGCTTCAAGGCCGCCCGCCTGATAAACCCGCTCCGACTCGTCGGAAAACAGCACGGCGTCACCGTCGAAGGCAATCCGCAATTCATCGCTGGCCGCACGGCTGGCGCCGCCCGACAGAATGGTCGCCGCCGCGAACCCGGCATCCAGCGCACTGCGCACGTCTTCGGCATGGGTCGAGAGGAACAGGTCGCAGCCAAACGCCTTGAGGTACGGATAGGGACTGCGCCCGCCGACAAATGCCGCGCGCGAAATCGCCAGCCCGTAATGGTGAATCGAGTTGAACACCCGCAGCCCGGTGTCGGCACTGTTGCGCGACACCAGGATCACCTCGACCCTGGCGCGGCCGAGGCTGGCGTTCAGGTTCAGGAGTTTTTCAACGAGAGGGAATGCGTCGCCGGGCTCGAGGATTTCATCTTCGTGTTCGATCTGATATTGCCGATAGGCCTCGACGCCGCTCGACAGATAAACCTTGTGGCTTTCGCTCAGGTCGAACAGCGCACGCGAAGAAATCGCCAGTACCAGTTTGTCGTCAATCGTCTTTGCCATGCCCTTCCCCCTCGGGTTGATCGACTCAGGTGTTGCGTCGATCGATAAAACTCAAACTGCGATACAACGCGTCGATTCGCGGCAATTCGCACCCGACAGCCTTGGCCGCCGCCAGTGGCCGGGCGTAAATGGCCGCCAGTTCCAGCGGCCGCTTGTGCAAAAAGTCGTGGTGCATGCTCGGCCAGTAGTCCGGCATTTTCTCGGTCATCATGAACAGATAATCGGCATAACCGGCCGGCATGTCGTGACCGCAGGCCTTCGCGCCCCGGACCACTTCGGCCATCAAGGCCTTGATCAGTTCGCGGCTGTCAGCGTCGGCCATCAACGCTGTGGTGCCCGCCCCAAGCAGAACCGACAGGCCGTTGTAAGGAATATTCCAGACCAGTTTTTGCCAGCGCGCCTGTTGCAGGTTCGCCATGGCCTGGGAATCGATGCCGGCGCTGCGGAACAACCCGGCGCCCTCCTCGACAATCGCCATGCGCGCCTGCTCATCGCCAGCGGGGCCACTGTGGTAGCCGACGTTCACCGCGCCGAGGGCCTGATGGGTGATCGCGCCCGGGCCGGTGCGATGCACGCAGATCAGACAAAGCCCGCCGAGCAGGTGCAGCGTATCAGGGAGCAATGCCCGCAGACTGTCTTCGACGTCCAGGCCGTTTTGCAGCAGCAGTACCTTGGCATTCGGCGCTGCGGCTTGAATGATCGCCGGCGCCAGACCGGCATTGCTGGTGGTCTTCGCGCCCACCAGCAACCAGTCGCAGGGCGGCATGTCCTCGGCCGACGAATAGGCCTGAACCGGATTCAACGTCAGCGCGCCGTGCGGTGCACTGTCGACGTGAAGTCCGTGCTCGGCCACCGCCGAAAACTCGCTGCGCAGCAGAAAATGCACATCGAAACCGGCACGCGCCAGCATGACCCCGTAAAACCCGCCGATCGCACCGGTTCCGATAATACCGATGGTCGGTTTGGCAACTGCAGCCGTCATGGCAACTCCTCTGCTGTTCTCGTCAACGCCTGACCTACGGCCTCATTCAGCTCGGTAGCGGTCAGGCGTGATCTTAGTGCCCCGAAGAACTCACCGTCGCGCACCACAAACAGCGCCGGCAAATGAAAGACCTGATAACGCTCGACCACCCCGCCGTTGTCCCCGGCATCGATCCAGCACAAGCGATCGACATCCAGATCGAGCCTGGGCAATTGCTCTCGGGCAAAACGGCAACTGGCGCAGCCGACGCTGGTAAAAACAACCAGCGAAACGCCGCTCATCGCCAGCAACCGTTGGTCGGCGTCGAAATCGGTCAGTGCCAATTCGACCACTATACTGGGGGAAACAATGTCAGATGGCCGACACATGGAGTCCGTGCTCATGGGACGTTTTATTCCTCATCCTGACGATGTACCCGTCGAATTAACGTTGCTAAAACCTGAGTGTATTTCACGGCAACAGCTGCACACTATCAGCCTCGGGGGCATGGCTTGCAATTACCACCGCGCCTGGCGTCACGGTACCGCGCTGGAAGTACGCATGCCGACCTTGAACCCCGATATGCGTTTTCTGGGCTACGTGGCCTGGTGCTTGCGACGCAAGCGCGGCTACCTGGTAGGCATTGCCTTTGTTGACGAGCAGATGATGTTCAGCGCCCGAATGGGCGAACAGGTGTGTCAGATCGAGCGTTACTGTCGCCTGCATGACGCCCACGACGACCTGCAGGAAACCCAGGCGCTGGCCCTCGAATGGGTCCAGCAGCACGCCGACGAGTTCTCCCACGACACGGTTCGCAAGGCATTTTCGCAGGCGGTGCTGGATTAAGGGTCGTCATCAATTCGTTGCGAATGGCCCTTAAACCGCTGTCTGCCCATTGTCGAGCCACGGTGTAACGCGCTAAGGTTCCGCTCCCCGACGCGCTTAATTTGCTGTGCTCCGCCGCGCGGGTTCGCTGGCGGCCGGCACCCGTGACCTGACGAGTAAACGATGGCTGATTTACCGATCAACGACCTAAACGTCGCCTCCAACGAGACGCTGATCACTCCTGACCAGCTCAAGCGTGATATCCCTCTGAGCGACGCTGCCCTGCGCACCGTCACCAAGGGTCGCGAAGTCATTCGCAACATTCTTGATGGCACCGACCACCGCCTGTTTGTCGTCATCGGGCCGTGCTCGATCCACGACATCAAGGCTGCCCACGAATACGCCGAGCGCCTGAAAGTGCTGGCCGCGGAAGTGTCCGATACGCTGTATCTGGTCATGCGCGTGTATTTCGAGAAGCCACGCACCACCGTCGGCTGGAAAGGCTTGATCAACGACCCGTACCTGGACGACTCCTTCAAGATTCAGGACGGTCTGCACATTGGTCGTCAGTTGCTGCTGGACCTGGCCGAAATGGGCCTGCCGACCGCGACCGAAGCCCTTGACCCGATCTCTCCGCAATATTTGCAGGACCTGATCAGCTGGTCGGCCATCGGCGCGCGCACCACCGAATCCCAGACTCACCGTGAGATGGCCTCCGGCCTGTCCTCGGCGGTCGGCTTCAAGAACGGCACCGACGGCGGCCTGACCGTTGCGATCAACGCCCTGCAATCGGTTTCCAGCCCGCATCGTTTCCTGGGGATCAACCAGGAAGGTGGTGTGTCGATCGTTACCACCAAGGGCAATGCCTACGGTCACGTGGTGCTGCGCGGCGGCAACGGCAAGCCGAACTACGATTCGGTCAGCGTCGCACTGTGCGAACAAGCGCTGAACAAAGCGAAGATCAAGCCGAACATCATGGTCGATTGCAGCCACGCCAACTCCAACAAGGACCCGGCCCTGCAACCGCTGGTGATGGAGAACGTCGCCAACCAGATCCTCGAAGGCAACCGGTCGATCATCGGCCTGATGGTCGAAAGTCATCTGAACTGGGGCTGCCAGGCGATCCCGAAAGACCTCGCCGACCTGCAATACGGCGTGTCGATCACCGATGCCTGCATCGACTGGTCCGCCACCGAAAACACCTTGCGCAGCATGCACGCCAAGCTCAAGGATGTGCTGCCTAAACGTGATCGCACCTGATCACTGTTCAGCGCACACAAAAACGCCGGGCTTAACCCGGCGTTTTTTTATGCGTTCGTTTTACTGGCTCAGCTTGGCCGCATGCCGCTGGTGGCGCTCCATGTAGCGCTCCACGTAGGAACACGATGGAATCACGGTGTAGCCCATTTCCTCGGCGTACTCCAGCGCCTTCTCGGTCAAGGCTGCCGCAATGCCGCGACCACGCAATGCATTGGGCACGAAGGTGCGATAGATATCCAGAGTCTGTTTCCCCAGATCCATATAGGTCAGGTAGGCACGATGACCGTCCACATTGGTCTCGAACTGATGACCTGCCTGGTCATGGTTGATGGACAACGCCTCGCTCATCACAACTCCTCTGCGGGTCTTGAATTCTGACCCCTACCTTACCGATGTTTTTCCGGCGAAGGAACATCTACGCCACCCCCGTGCCTGAATGGACACCGAGAAGAGCTGCACCGATCTCGCGCAACCGAGCACGTATCAAATAGTAGGCACCATTGGCAGAAATGCTCAAGGTGCGCTCGTCATCACGCGGGGTTGGGCGGGTGCTGCTCCGGGTTACGCAGGGACGGCTCGACCGAAGCGCTCTGCGGGTCGATAGCCTGAACATTGCCGGATGTTGAGACTTAAGACGAGCGTCCCTCTATTAAGTCACCTCAACTAGGCGAAAGAGTTTGAGAGGTGCCGCGCAAATTCCGAACAAAAGTGTAGACGAATCCATCTAGACAGACTTTAGCCAAGATGGGAAAAACAGTCCTGCCTCCGGGAACTTTTTCGTGCCAACTCGCTCAGCTCGGGCCTTGCAGCTGGATATTTTTTAATCAATCGCAAGTAAAAGTTGCTCGAAAAAGAATCAACGCCTACAATTTTTTTTGCTTCTTGCTTTACGTCAGTTTACTTACGACAAGTAATGGGTAGTATGTACGCCGGCTATTTCCTCACTCTGAGGAGACAGCTACTTTAATTGAAAGTCCTTGAAGGGGAACACGATGAACAACGTTCTGAAATTCTCTGCTCTGGCTCTGGCCGCAGTTCTGGCTACCGGTTGCAGCAGCGTATCGAAAGAAACCGAAGCACGTCTGACCGCTACTGAAGACGCAGCTGCTCGCTCCCAGGCTCGTGCAGACGAAGCTTACCGTAAAGCTGATGAAGCTCTGGCTGCTGCTCAAAAAGCACAACAGACTGCTGACGAAGCTAACGAGCGTGCTCTGCGCATGCTGGAAAAAGCTAGCCGCAAGTAATAATCCTTCGGGGTTGTTATCAAGCCGACCCATTTTTTGGGTCGGCTTTTTTATTGCCCGGCGTTTGTCCAGGCAATAAAAAACCCGCCGACGCTCTCAGCGCCGACGGGTTCTGTTCAAGCCTTACTGCAACGGATCGATCGGTGCACTCGTCACCATCGGCGCAGAAGTATTCGGCACGGCGATTTCCACCGGCAGGCCATCTTCAGCGGCAACCACATCACGCACCACATCCCAGTTCATGCGCAGGTTGTTGGTGATGTCTTCGCGCTTGAGCATCGCGTTGATCACAGCCGTGTGCTTGTCGACGACCGACGGGTTGCCCTT
This sequence comes from Pseudomonas sp. BF-B-15, assembly GCF_019946675.1. NCBI lineage: Bacteria > Pseudomonadati > Pseudomonadota > Gammaproteobacteria > Pseudomonadales > Pseudomonadaceae > Pseudomonas > Pseudomonas sp. BF-B-15. The sequence continues at coordinate 1,063 of NZ_JAGYFZ010000147.1, read as the reverse complement.
GTCGTCCAGCGGCGTGTGCGCTTCCAGATACACCTTGCCGCCACTTACACCGAACTTGTACGGGTCGTTGAGAATGCGCACTGACGTGCCGACCGGCACCATGCCTGCCATTTGCAGCACGTTGTTGTTGAACATGCGGAAGCAGCCGTGGCTGGTGCGCATGCCGATGCCGAACTTCTTGTTCGAACCGTGGATCAGGTAGCCCGGTGTGCCCAGGGTGAACTTGAACGGGCCCAGCGGGTTGTCCGGGCCGGCCGGCACGACGTTCGGCAGCGGATCGCCGTCAGCGGCGTGCTCGGCCTTGATCGACGCTGGAGGCGTCCAGGTCGGGTTCGGCGTCTTCGCAACGATGCTGGTGTGGGCAATCGGCGAACCCCAGCCTTCACGACCGATACCCAGCGGGAAGGTGTAGACCACGTTCCGGCCTTTCGGGAAGTAGTAGAGGCGGTATTCAGCCAGGTTGATGACGATGCCTTCACGTGGGCCTGGCGGCAGGATGAAGCGCGTCGGCAGCACGATCTCGGTGCCGGCACCCGGCAACCATGGATCGACGCCAGGGTTGGCCGCGACCATTTCCGAGTAGCCCAGATCGTAGGTGGTGCCAAGGTCGGCGAAGGTGTCTTCGTACTTGGCCTTGATCACTTGCACCTGGCCGATGATGTCTTCACCGGGCGGTGGCAGGGGTAGCTCCAATGCTGCTACGGGGCCAGCCACACAAAGGGCGGCAAGAGTCAGGCAGCGGGTGACGGCAGGAAAGCGCGGCAACATCCGGAAAATCCTTCGCATAATCGACTGGGGTTTAAGAACGCAATTGTACACTGGCGCTCTGGTATTCGGGGAGAGACACCGATAGAGCGTGAATTGGCTGCGGTATTTTTTCAGGGGGCATATCCGTTTCTGCGGTAACGGCCGCTAATGGTTCCGCTTTTACAGCGGGTCACTTGGAAAAGCCCCAAGTAACCAAGGGCTCTTGCCCCTTTCGTTCGGTGCCTCGCCTAGGCTCGGCATGCCCTCGCTCCGGTCCTGCTCCGTGGGCCCGCCGCCATCGGCCATCCATGGCCGG
>NZ_JAGYFZ010000146.1:0-11267 GCF_019946675.1 Pseudomonas sp. BF-B-15 | reverse complement strand
GCCAGGTAGACCGCATCATCGTTCTTCGCGGGCAAGCCTCGCTCCTACAGGTTTCACCCGCATCATCAGCTGTTTGATCTATGCTCGGCCTCTCGTTCCGGAGGGCCTTCGATGACTGATTTACTCACGTCCATTCAAGCCGCACTCGGCTTGCCCCACACCCCGATTCCGTTCACCTCGAAGGGCGCCCTGCCCTCGGCGTTCGCCGTCACTGACCTGGCGAGCGCCAGCATTGCCGCTGCCGGCCAGGCGGTCAGCGAGTTACTGCACCAGCACACCGGTCGTTTGCCCAACCTTGAAGTCGACCGTCGCCTCGCGTCTTTCTGGTTCGCGACGTCGATCCGTCCCGTCGGCTGGAGCGTTCCTCCACTCTGGGACCCGGTGGCCGGCGACTACCCGACCAGCGACGGCTGGATCCGCCTGCACACCAACGCGCCTCATCACCGTGCGGCGGCCGAAAAAGTGCTCGGTGCTTGTGCCGACCGCGCCGCCGTAGCGAGCAAGGTTGCGCAATGGGCGAAAACCGATCTGGAACACGCCGTGGTCGAGGCCGGTGGCTGTGCCGCCGAAATGCGCAGTTGGGCGCAATGGCAGGCGCATCCCCAGGGCCTGGCGGTGAATTCTGAACCACTGATTCAGTTCAGCGCCGGCAACCCTGAATCGTCGCCATCGTGGCAAGGATCGGTGGCACGACCACTGGCCGGAATCAAGGTGCTGGATTTGACCCGCGTGCTTGCCGGCCCGGTCGCCAGTCGCTTTCTTGCCGGCCTCGGCGCCGACGTTTTGCGCATCGACCCACCGACCTGGAACGAGCCCGGTGTGGTGCCGGAAGTCACCTTGGGCAAACGCTGCGCACGCCTGGACTTGCATGACAAAGCAGATCGCATCCTGTTCGAAAGCCTGCTCAAGGACGCCGACATTCTGCTCCACGGCTACCGCGCCAATGCGCTGGAACGGCTGGGTTACGGCGTCGCCGAACGACAGGCACTCGCGCCCCGCCTGATCGACGTTTGCCTGAACGCCTACGGCTGGAGCGGACCATGGCAGAACCGCCGCGGCTTCGACAGCCTGGTGCAGATGAGCAGCGGGATTGCCGAAGCGGGGATGCAATGGAAGAAGGCGGACAAGCCGACGCCGTTGCCGGTGCAGGCGCTGGATCATGCCACTGGGTATTTGATGGCGGCTGCGGCGATCACGTTGTTGGGACGGGGTGGGTCGGCACGGCTGTCGCTGGCGCGGACGGCGAAGTTGTTGATTGAACAGGGGGCGGGGACGAGTGAGCCGCTGCGGGCAGAGGATGAAAACGATCAGGACTTGTTGGTTGAACAGACGCCTTGGGGGCCGGCGCATCGGCTTCATGTGCCACTGAAAATCACCGGGACGCCATTGCAGTGGGCGATAGCGGTCGAACAGTCACTAAAAATCCCGGATCAGCTCAGTCCGCCCGACTCAGTGATGTCCACAAAAGCTGCGCCGCATACCCTCGACAAGGTCGCCAACCCTCGGCCCGCGCCAACAACTCCCGAGCCGTCACCCGCTCCCCCTCAAGCGCCGACAACGCATTGATCAACCCCACATCCCCATTCGGAAATGCATCCATCTCGCGCAATTGTCGCAAGGCGATGTACTGCGCCGTCCAGTCGCCAATCCCGTGCAACGCCAGCAACCGAGCCACACCACCCTCACGCCCCGGTTCAAACAACAACGGATCATCAAGCAACGCCTGGGCCACACCCGACAACGTCCGGCCCCGGCTTTTCGGCATGCCCAGCGCCGCCAGATCCGCCTGCGCCAATACGCCAGCCGCCGGGAACACCTGCGTGATACCGGGCAAAACCGACGCCAAAGGCGGCCCATATTGCACCACCAGCTTCCCCGCCAACCTGATCGCCGCAACCACGCTGATCTGCTGCCCCAAAACCGCACGAATCGCCAGCTCCAGACCGTCCCACGTCCCCGGAACCCGCAATCCCGGCCGCTCGGCAATCAGCCGCGCCATCAACGGGTCAGCCTTCAGCGACCGATGAATCGCCGCTAAATCCGCATCCAGATCAAACATCCGTCGCAACCGCGCAACGATCTCCGGCACCGCCGCCGGGTCAGGAAAATCCAGCGTCACTTCCAGCGCATCGCCCGCCACCGGCCTTATCGAAAACGTGCCGTGAGCGCCGTCCAGGCCGATGCTGCGCGAATACACGCCATCCACCACCGTTTCCATACCCGCCACGGCCCGCGCCGACAAGAACCCCAGCATCGCCGGCCAGTCATAGGGCGGCTGATAGGCCAGCCGCAACCTCACAACGACAGAAATCCGCTGTACAAGCCATACGCCGCCAAACCGGCGCCGCTGATGACCGCGGTAAATATCCCTTTCTCGATCGCTGTAAACAGCGGTTCACCCTGCTCGCGTTTGGCCTTGGCGAACAGAATCACCCCCGGTGCATACAACAACGCCGACAGCAGCAAATACTTGACCCCACCGGCGTACAACAGCCACACCGCATAACTCAGCGCGATGCCGCCGATCAGCAAGTCCTTGGTGCGTTCCGCCGACGCGTGCTCGTACGTTTCGCCGCGCCCGCTCAGCAACACCGCATACGCTGCCGACCACAGATACGGCACCAGAATCATCGACGACGCGAGGTAGATCAGGCTGGTGTAAGTCCCGGCGGAAAACAGCGTGATCAGCAGGAAAAGCTGGATCATCACGTTGGTCAGCCACAGCGCATTGACCGGCACATGGTTGGCGTTTTCCTTTTTCAGGAAGGCCGGCATGGTCTTGTCCTTGGCCGTGGCAAAGAGGATTTCGGCGCAAAGCAGCGCCCAGGAGAGCAACGCGCCGAGCAGCGAAATCGCCAGGCCAATGCTGATCAACAACGCGCCCCAGGGCCCGACGATGTGTTCCAGCACCGCCGCCAGTGACGGGTTCTGCAGGTTGGCCAGTTCCGGTTGGCTCATGATCCCCAACGACAACACGTTCACCAGCACCAACAGCGCCAGCACGCCAATAAAACCGATGACCGTCGCCCGGCCGACATCCGAACGTTTTTCCGCCCGCGCCGAATACACACTGGCGCCCTCGATGCCGATGAACACAAACACGGTGACCAGCATCATGTTGCGCACCTGATCCATCACGCCGCCGAAATTCGGGTTGCTGCGGCCCCAGATGTCACGGGTAAAGATGTCAGCCTTGAACGCCACGGCGGCGATGACGATGAACATGATCAGCGGCACGATCTTGGCCACGGTGGTCAACTGATTGATGAACGTCGCCTCCTTGATCCCGCGCAGCACCAGAAAATGCACGGCCCACAGCAGGACCGAGGCGCAACCGATGGCGATGGGCGTGTTGCCCTGGCCAAACACCGGAAAGAAGTACCCGAGGGTGCTGAACAGCAGAACGAAGTAACCGACGTTGCCCAGCCAGGCGCTGATCCAGTACCCCCACGCGGACGAGAACCCCATGTAGTCGCCGAACCCTGCCTTCGCGTAGGCGTACACCCCGGAATCCAGCTCGGGTTTGCGATTGGCCAGCGTCTGGAACACGAAGGCCAGCGTCAGCATTCCGACGGCGGTGATGGCCCAACCGATCAATATCGCGCCGGCATCGGCACGGGCGGCCATGTTCTGCGGCAAGGAAAATATCCCGCCGCCAATCATCGATCCAACCACCAGCGCGATCAGTGCGCTCAGGCGAAGTTTTTGCGTCGGTTGCGACATGCCTGCGTCTCCATTTTTCCCGATGTGACCGGGGAATGACCACGGCCGGGAAACCGTCACATGGTTGGTTTTAACTAAATAGGTACAGCGTAATAACGTTTATTAGAAAACGCCAAGTCATGTCCGTTATTTATAGCGGATGATTCTATTAGCGTCTTGGCAAAGAGCGAATTTGTGGGTCAATCTTAATTAATCGATTCCATACCTGAAACCGGCGTCAAAAATTTGCGGAACGCAGAAAACGAACTAGCGTAAAAGTTCCAAGCAATTGGAGTTATTCCTTTTGTATGAGTCGAGGCCTCTGGACCGGGCTTTTCCGGAAATACCGTTATGCCCGGAAAAGGTTCATAAGTCTTTCATTAACAATGGAATGTAGCCATGCACTGATCTAAGTCAGCTGACTGAATTGCTAACAGAACTACTCTGTTGTCTCTCTTCTCCTGCATTGGAGTCATGCAATGTCTGAATCCCCCGGAAAACTGAAACTCGGTGCACTTGTTGCGTTGGTTGTCGGCTCTATGATCGGTGGCGGGATCTTTTCTTTGCCCCAGAACATGGCCGCCAGTGCCGACGTCGGCGCGGTGCTGATCGGTTGGGCCATCACTGCCGTAGGCATGCTGACACTCGCCTTCGTGTTCCAGACACTCGCCAATCGCAAACCTGACTTGGACGGCGGGGTCTACGCCTACGCCAAGGCCGGATTCGGCGACTACATGGGTTTCTCCTCCGCGTGGGGTTACTGGATCAGTGCCTGGCTCGGTAACGTCGGTTACTTCGTCCTGCTGTTCAGCACTCTCGGCTACTTCTTCCCGATCTTCGGCGAAGGCAATACCGTTGCCGCTGTGATTGGTGCGTCGCTGCTGCTTTGGGGCGTGCACTTCCTCGTGCTGCGCGGGATCAAGGAAGCGGCGTTCATCAACCTGGTGACCACCGTCGCCAAGGTCGTGCCGCTGCTGCTGTTTGTGCTGATCGCGATTTTCGCCTTCAAGCTCGACATCTTCACCGCTGACATCTGGGGCGTGAAAAACCCCGACCTGGGCAGCGTGATGAACCAGGTGCGCAAAATGATGCTGGTCACCGTCTGGGTGTTCATCGGCATCGAAGGCGCGAGCATCTTCTCGGCGCGGGCGGAAAAGCGCAGCGACGTTGGTAAAGCCACCGTGATCGGCTTCATCACCGTGCTGTTGTTCCTGGTGCTGGTGAACGTGCTGTCGCTGGGCATCATGACCCAACCGGAACTGGCAAAACTGCAGAACCCGTCGATGGCCGCGGTGCTGGAGCACGTGGTCGGTCACTGGGGCGCGGTGCTGATCAGCGTCGGCCTGATCATTTCCCTGCTCGGTGCGTTGCTGTCATGGGTGCTGTTGTGTGCGGAGATCATGTTCGCCGCCGCCAAGGACCACACCATGCCGGAATTCCTGCGCAAGGAGAACGCCAACCATGTGCCGGTCAATGCCTTGTGGCTGACCAACGCGATGGTGCAGCTGTTCCTGATCATCACGTTGTTCTCCGCCAGTACTTACCTGTCGCTGATCTACCTCGCCACTTCAATGATTCTGGTGCCGTATCTGTGGTCCGCGGCTTATGCACTGCTGCTGGCGGTGCGCGGCGAGAGTTATGAAAACGACTCGGGCGAACGCTCGAAGGATTTGCTCATCGGTGCCATCGCGGTGATCTACGCGGTCTGGCTGGTTTACGCAGGGGGCACCAAATACTTGCTGTTGTCTGCCCTGCTCTATGCGCCCGGGGTCATCCTGTTCGCCAAGGCCAAGCGAGAACTCGGCAAACCGATTTTCACCAACGTCGAGAAGCTGATTTTTGCAGCCGTCATCGTGGGCGCCCTGGTGGCAGCTTACGGGCTGTATGACGGCTTCCTGACCCTGTAATACCCGATTGTTTTGTCATCTGGAGGATCACTGTAATGACCACGGAAAAAGTTAAGTACGGCGTACATTCCGAAGCCGGCAAACTGCGCAAAGTCATGGTTTGCTCCCCCGGCCTGGCCCACCAGCGGCTGACCCCGAACAACTGCGACGAACTGCTTTTCGATGATGTGCTGTGGGTCGCCCAGGCCAAGCGTGACCATTTCGATTTCGTCACCAAGATGCGTGAACGCGGGGTCGACGTGCTGGAAATGCACAATCTGCTGACCGACATCGTCGCGATTCCTGAAGCCCTCGACTGGATTCTGGAACGCAAGGTCACCGCCAATTCGGTCGGTTTGGGGTTGATCGATGAAACGAAGTCATGGCTGCGCAGCCTGGAGCCGCGCAAGATCGCTGAATTCCTGATTGGCGGCGTCTCCGCCGATGACCTGCCGGACAGTTTCGGCGGCAAGACCATCCAGATGTTCCGCGATTTCCTCGGCCACTCCAGCTTCATTCTGCCGCCGCTGCCCAACACCCAGTTCACCCGCGACACCACGTGCTGGATCTACGGCGGCGTGACGCTGAACCCGATGTACTGGCCGGCGCGCCGTCAGGAAACCTTGCTGACCACCGCCATCTACAAATTCCACCCGCAGTTCACCAACGCCGACTTCGAAATCTGGTACGGCGATCCGGACCAGGAACACGGCAGTTCCACCCTTGAAGGCGGCGACGTCATGCCGATCGGCAACGGCGTGGTGTTGATCGGCATGGGCGAACGCTCATCCCGTCAGGCCATCGGCTTGTTGGCCCTGAACCTGTTCAAGAACAAGGCTGTGGAAAAAGTCATCGTCGCTGGTCTGCCGAAGTCCCGTGCGGCCATGCACCTGGACACCGTGTTCAGCTTCTGCGACCGCGACCTGGTGACGATTTTCCCGGAAGTGGTGAACCAGATCGTCGGCTTCACCCTGCGCCCGGATGAAGGCAAACAAGGGGGCATCGACATCCGTCGCGAAGAAGGCAACTTCCTCGACGTGGTGGCCAAGGCATTGAACCTCAAAGCGTTGCGCGTGGTGGAAACCGGCGGCAACAGCTTCGCCGCCGAACGCGAGCAGTGGGACGACGGCAACAACGTGGTGGCCGTGGAACCCGGCGTGGTGATCGGCTATGACCGCAACACCTACACCAACACCCTGCTGCGCAAGGCCGGTGTGGAAGTCATCACCATCAGCGCCGGTGAACTGGGGCGCGGCCGTGGCGGCGGCCACTGCATGACCTGCCCGATCATCCGCGACCCAATCGACTACTAAACGACCATCCCCCCGGCCGCACTGACCCGGTAGCGGCCGGGCCGATTACCGAACTCAAGGAGAATCATCATGGCGTTCAACATCCACAACCGTAACCTGCTCAGCCTGGAGCACCACACGCCCCGTGAGCTGCGTTACCTGCTCGACCTGTCCCGTGACCTCAAACGCGCGAAGTACACCGGCACCGAGCAACAACACCTCAAAGGCAACAACATCGCGCTGATCTTCGAAAAAACCTCGACCCGCACCCGTTGCGCCTTCGAAGTCGCGGCCTATGATCAGGGCGCCAACGTCACCTACATCGACCCGAATTCCTCGCAAATCGGCCACAAGGAAAGCATGAAGGACACCGCCCGAGTACTGGGGCGCATGTACGACGCTATCGAATACCGTGGCTTCAAGCAGGAAATCGTCGAGGAGCTGGCCAAGTTCGCCGGCGTGCCGGTGTTCAACGGGCTGACCGACGAGTACCACCCGACGCAAATGATCGCCGACGTGCTGACCATGCGTGAACACGCGGACAAGCCGATCCACGAAATCAGCTACGCCTACCTGGGCGACGCGCGCAACAACATGGGCAACTCGCTGCTGCTGATCGGCGCCAAGCTGGGGATGGACGTGCGCATCTGCGCGCCAAAAGCCCTGTGGCCCCTTGATGATCTGGTCTCGCGCTGCAAGAAATACGCGGAAGAAAGCGGCGCCCGCATCACCTTGACCGAAGACCCGAAAGCAGCGGTCAAGGGCGTGGACTTCATCCACACCGACGTTTGGGTGTCGATGGGCGAGCCGGTCGAAGCCTGGGCCGAACGCATCCAGCAACTGTTGCCCTACCAGGTCAACGCGGAACTGATGAAAGCCACCGGCAACCCGCGCACCAAGTTCATGCACTGCCTGCCGGCGTTCCATAACAGCGACACCAAGGTCGGTAAACAGATTGCCGAGCAGTATCCGCACCTGTCCAACGGCATCGAGGTCACCGATGACGTGTTCGAGTCGCCAGCGTGCATCGCCTTCGAGCAAGCGGAAAACCGCATGCACACGATCAAGGCGATCCTGGTGTCGACCCTGGCTGACCTGTAACGGCTGACCCGGTTCCTCCTGCAGGCACACAACCCCCTGTGGGAGCGAGCCTGCTCGCGATAGCGGAGTAACAGCCAACATCATTGTTGAATGTGAAATGGTAATCGCGAGCAGGCTCGCTCCCACATTTACCGGGTTTCGACAGAGGAACCGAGTCGCTCGTAATCTCTTTATTGAAAGGACTGAATCATGCGTATCGTCGTTGCTCTGGGCGGTAACGCCCTGCTCCGCCGTGGTGAACCCATGACCGCGGACAACCAACGCGCCAACATCCGGATCGCCACCGAACAGATCGCCAAGATCCATGCCGGCAACGAACTGGTCATCGCCCACGGCAACGGCCCGCAGGTCGGCCTGCTGTCGTTGCAAGCGGCGGCCTACACCTCGGTGTCGCCTTACCCGCTGGACGTGCTCGGCGCCGAAACCGAAGGCATGATCGGCTACATCATCGAACAGGAACTGGGCAACCTGCTGGACTTCGAAGTGCCCTTCGCCACGCTCCTGACCCAGGTCGAAGTCGACGCCAACGACCCGGCCTTCCAGAATCCGACCAAACCCATCGGCCCGGTGTACGCCAAGGCAGAAGCAGAAAAACTCGCCGCCGAAAAAGGCTGGGCGATTGCCCCGGACGGCGACAAATTCCGCCGCGTGGTGGCCAGCCCGAGACCGAAACGCATCTTCGAAATCCGCCCGATCAAGTGGCTGCTGGAAAAAGGCAGCATCGTGATTTGCGCCGGCGGTGGCGGCATCCCGACCATGTACGGCGCCCACGGCAAGCTGCAAGGCGTGGAAGCGGTGATCGACAAAGACCTGTGCTCGGCGCTGCTGGCCGAACAGCTGGACAGCGATTTGCTGGTGATTGCCACCGACGTCAGCGCGGCCTTCATCGACTACGGTAAACCCACACAAAAGGCCATCGGCCAGGCGCACCCTGACGAAATGGAAAAACTCGGCTTCGCCGCCGGCTCCATGGGACCCAAGGTTCAGGCAGCCTGCGAGTTCGCGCGCCATACTGGAAAGGTCGCGGTGATCGGTTCACTCTCGGACATCGAGGCGATCGTCCAGGGCACGGCCGGCACCCGCATCAGCACGGCAAAACCTGGCATTACTTATTTATAAGGAGAACCGTCAATGGCACAGTTCGAGCCCGGTCACCTGCACATTGAGCGCCATGCACTGACACCGGACGATGTCAGCTACAACGTGCACCTCGACTATGAAGTCAGCAAGAATCCCAAGGGGGAGAAAGGAATTCAGTTCACCCTGCATGGCAGTATTCAAGGAAAGGACGTGAAGGAGCCCTTCTTTCTGCGCAAGGAGGAAGCCTACAACTTCGCCAACAACGTAACGAAAATCGCCGAGAAGTACGGGATTCCGAAGACCCATAGTCAGATCGGCTCGGTTCACAAGCATTACGATCTGATGTTCGAAGACATCCGCAAGCAGTTGGATATGAAATCCGGCGACCCGGTGAACATCGAACACTTCGAATAACCCTATTCCCCTGGATGAACGCTGTACCTGTAGGAGCCGGCTTGCTGGCGATGGCAACACCTCGGTTTTTCAGATGCACCGAGGCGATGCGATCGCCAGCAAGCCGGCTCCTACAGGTTGCGATCCCATCAGCGGATTTCACCTGAACCCCTCCTCCAAGGCATACTTGCCACCCTCCGCACGTCAGATAAAAAAACCGCCCCATGCGTATCCACGTCAGCTTCATCGACCGCGTCGGCATCACCCAGGAAGTCCTGGCCCTGCTCGGTGGGCGCAATCTCAATCTGGATGCGGTGGAAATGGTTCCGCCCAACGTCTACATCGACGCCCCGACCCTGAGCCCGGACGTGCTCGAAGAGCTGCACGACGCCTTGCTCAGCGTGCGCGGCGTGCAGGCGATGACGGTGGTCGACATCCTTCCCGGCCAACGTCGGCACTTGCAACTCGATGCGCTGCTCGCGGCCATGACCGACCCGGTACTGGCCCTGGACAGCGCCGGCAAGGTGCTGCTGGCCAACCCGGCATTGATTGCCTTGTACGGTCGCGAACCGGCCGGTGAAAGTGTCGCTGACCTGTTTGCCGATCCCGCATTGCTCGACGCCCTGCTGGAACACGGCTTTCGCCTGCCGCTGCGGGAGATCACCGTCAACGGTCAGACCTTGTTGCTGGACGCCACGCCGATCACCGACGCCGGCGCGCTGCTGACGCTGTATCAACCGAACCGCATCGGCGAACGCCTCTCGGCGCTGCACCACGACCATGCCGAAGGGTTCGATGCGCTGCTCGGCGAATCCCCGGCGATTCGTACGCTCAAGGCCCGCGCGCAGCGGGTTGCAGCCCTCGATGCGCCGCTGTTGATCCAGGGCGAAACCGGCACCGGCAAAGAACTCGTCGCCCGGGCCTGTCACGCCATCAGCGCGCGGCACAGCTCGCCGTTCCTGGCACTGAACTGCGCGGCATTGCCAGAGAACCTCGCCGAAAGCGAACTGTTCGGCTACGCCCCCGGCGCCTTCACCGGCGCGCAACGGGGCGGCAAGCCGGGGCTAATGGAATTGGCCAACCAGGGCACGGTGTTTCTCGATGAGATCGGCGAAATGTCGCCGTATTTGCAGGCGAAATTGCTGCGTTTCCTCAACGACGGCAGCTTCCGTCGGGTGGGCGGTGATCGTGAAGTGAAGGTCAACGTGCGGATCCTCAGCGCCACGCACCGCGATCTGGAAAAAATGGTCAGCGAAGGCTCGTTCCGCGAAGACCTGTTCTATCGCCTCAACGTGCTCAACGTCGAAGTCCCGCCGCTGCGCGAACGCGGCCAGGACATTCTGCTGCTGGCGCGCTATTTCATGCAGCAGGCCTGCGCGCAGATTCAGCGACCGGTGTGTCGCCTAGCGCCGGGCACTTACCCGGCGTTGCTGGGCAACCGCTGGCCGGGCAACGTGCGGCAACTGCAGAACGTGATCTTTCGCGCCGCGGCGATTTGCGAAAGCAGCCTGGTGGACATCGGCGACCTCGACATCGCCGGCACCTCCGTGGCGCGCCAGAGCGACACAGAAGTCGACAGCCTGGAGCAGGCGATGGAAGAGTTCGAAAAGACCCTGCTGGAAAAACTCTACGTCAGCTACCCCTCCACGCGGCAACTGGCCAGCCGCCTGCAAACCTCCCACACCGCAATTGCCCATCGGTTGCGTAAGTACGGGATTCCCAATAAGCCGTAATCGCTGTTGGTTCGAACGGATTCTTTCGATGAACCTCAACCTGTAGGAGCCGGCTTGCTGGCGATGGCGATGCTGAAGAC
>NZ_JAGYFZ010000145.1:0-11354 GCF_019946675.1 Pseudomonas sp. BF-B-15 | reverse complement strand
GTATGAGCCGGGCGGTGTTACGGGGGCGGGTGAAGATGTTGCGGGGATTTGGCTGGCGGGGGCCAGTACTGGGCAGGGTTCGCCCATTCCAACGCGGATTGCGGATGTGCTTCGGGGGCAAAAATTCAGAGACTTTGATGCATTCAGGAAGGCGTTTTGGACTGCTGTGGGAAATGATGCCGAGCTACTTGGCCAGTTCAAGGCCAGCAATCAAAGTTTCGTTCTGGGTGGCAACTCCCCGTTTGCCCCCAAGACCGGGCGTAACGGCGGAAACGCTCGTTATGAATTGCATCACATTGAACATATCCAGCATGGAGGTGCTGTTTTCGATATTGATAACCTTCGCGTAATGACACCCAAACAACACGCAGTAACCCACAAGGAAGACCGGCAGAAACCATGAAAAACAAAATCGGTGAATACACAGAGAGCGAGTTCGTGGCTTTGCTTCAGAGCATCATCAGCCACGATGGAACGGAAAGAGAGATTGACACGTTGGTGTTCCACTTTGAAAAAATCAGTGAACACCCATTAGGGTCAGATCTGATTTTTTACCCGGAAGACGGCGCTGACGACTCGGCAGAAGGTATTACTCGCACACTCAAGGAATGGCGTGCCACTCAAGGTTTACCGGGGTTCAAGGAGAAATGAGGCATGACTCCGAAAACCAACCAGCCCGACTGTGGGAGCGAGACCGGTTTAGTACTCAGGAACTATGCAGGCTGGGAAACCGCTATCGCGAGCAAGCTTGCTCCTACAGGTCCGTGTCGCTCACCCATTTTGTGATCCCTTCACACCTGTAGGAGCCGGCTTGCCGGCGATGACAATTTCAATACCGCCATCGCCAGCAAGCTGGCTCCTACAAGGGTGGATTATGCGTTGACGGGTTCTATTGCCAACTCGACAACCTCAGGCCGCTTGACCACCGCATAAACCACCGCCGTCAGCAAACTCCCGGCCACAATCGCCAGCAAATACAACAACGCATGGTTGATCGCATTCGGGATCGCCAGCACGAACAATCCACCGTGCGGCGCCATCAGTTTGCAGCCGAAATACATCGACAGCGCACCGGTCAGCGCACCACCGGCAATGCTTGCCGGGATCACCCGCAGCGGGTCCTTGGCGGCAAACGGAATCGCGCCTTCGGAGATGAAACACAGCCCCAGCACCAACGCCGCTTTACCGGCCTCGCGTTCAGTCTGGGCGAACTTGCGCCGGGCAATGAAGGTGGCAATGCCCAGGCCAATCGGCGGCACCATCCCGGCGGCCATGGTCGCGGCCATCGGCGCGTAACTCTGGGACGCCAATAGCCCCACCGAGAATGCATAAGCGGCCTTGTTGATCGGCCCGCCCAAGTCGACGCACATCATCCCGCCCAACAACACGCCGAGCAAAATCGCGTTGGTGGTGCCCATGCTGTCGAGGAAATGCGTGAGCCCGGTGAGCATCCCGGCCACCGGTTTACCGACTACATAGATCATCACCAACCCGGTGAACAGACTCGCCAACAACGGGATGATCAGGATCGGCTTCAACGCTTCAAGGCTTTGCGGCAAACGCGCGTAACGGTTGATCGCCTGCGCCGCGTAACCGGCGATGAAACCAGCAATGATCCCGCCGATGAAACCGGCACCCAACGTGCTCGCCAGCAAGCCGCCAATCATCCCCGGCGCCAGGCCCGGACGGTCGGCAATCGAGTAGGCGATGTAGCCCGCCAGCAGCGGCACCATCAGCTTGAACGCGGTCTCGCCGCCGATCTGCATCAGCGCGGCGGCGAGTGTGCCTTCTTCCTTGAACGCGGTGATGCCGAACACGAACGACAAGGCGATCATCAGACCGCCCGCCACCACCATTGGCAGCATGAACGACACGCCGGTCAGCAGGTGTTTGTAGATGCCGGTCTTCTCTTGTTTGGCCGGGCCTTTGGCGCCGGTCGCGGCACTTTCCTGCTTTCCTTCGGCCAGCGCTTTGTTCAGCGTCGCTTCGGCTTGCTTCAAGGCGATGCCCGTACCGCAACGGTAGATTTTCTTGCCGGCAAAACGCTCGGTCGCGACTTCGATATCGCAGGCCAGCAGCACCATGTCCGCGTCGGCAATCGCTGCCGCGCTCAACGGATTGCGCGCACCGACCGAGCCCTGGGTTTCGATTTGCAGGTCATAGCCCAATCGCTTGGCCGCCTGCTGCAAGGCTTCAGCGGCCATGAAAGTATGAGCAACGCCGGTCGGGCACGCGGTGATCGCGACCAGGCGCGGAGCGCTTTTGGTAACGGCTGCAGGCTCGACGGTGGCTTCGGCTGCGGCGTAAACCTGCGCTTCTTCGGCACCGCGTCGCAGCACCGCTTCGACATCTTGCAGGGCGTGTGCCGGGGTGCTTTGGAACACACGCTTGCCCACAAATCGCGACATATCCACCGGTGCGCTAGTGACCAGCAACACCCACTCGGCGGCCTCGATCGTGGCCGCCGACAACTGGCGTTCCGGGTGCGCCACATCCACCACTTCGACACTGGTGCTCCAGCCCTGACGCTGCGCCGCGGCATCGAGCAAACGGGCGCACAGCACGCTGGTGACCATGCCGTTGGGGCAAGCCGTAACGATGGCTAACTTCATGACAAACCCTCTTATTGTTCTGTCAGGGGGCGCACGCGCACACCCTGTTCGAGCCGCGCCAACTGCGCCGCATCGCCGATACCGAAACCGATCTGCGTGACCGCCATCGCCGCAATCGCCGTGGCGGTGCGCAGGGTCTGTTCCGGCGTATCGGGCTTAAGCAAACCGTGAAGCATGCCGGCCAGCAACGAATCCCCTGCGCCCACGGTGCTGGCGACGCTGACCTTGGGCGGCGTGGCGTGCAGCGCCGAACCGACACTGAACCAGTTCACACCGTCGGCACCGTGGGAAATCACCACGTGCTCGATACCTTGGGCATGCAAACGGCTCGCTGCTTCGGCTTGAGCCGCAACCGAAACAACCTCGCAGCCGAGCACTTCGGCCAGCTCTTCGGTGTTCGGTTTGATCAGCCACGGACCGGCCTTGAGCGCCGCTCGCAACGCTTCGCCACTGGTATCGAGCGCAACGTTCAAGCCGAGGTTTTTCAATCGCTGTACCAACGCCTGCAACCATTCAGGACTGACGCCTTGCGGCAGACTGCCGGCCACGACCACCGCGTCATGCCCCGGGGCAATCTGATCCAGTCGATCGAGCAACGCCTGCTGCGCCGCTTCACTGACCTTGGGTCCGGGACCGTTGATGTCGGTGATGCGCCCGTCGCTTTCCGCCAGTTTGAGGTTGCTGCGGGTCTCACCGGGAACGCGGATAAACGCGTCGACAAAACCGCGCTTGGCGAACAGGGTTTCGAACGCCTGAAGGTTGTCCTCGCCGAGAAAACCGCTGACGGTGAGCGAATGCCCGAGGTCTGCCAGCACCTGCGCCACGTTCACGCCTTTACCGGCGGCGTGGGTGTGCATCTCGTCGCTGCGATTGACCTGGCCGG
The DNA here is from genome assembly GCF_019946675.1 of Pseudomonas sp. BF-B-15. Taxonomy (NCBI): domain Bacteria; kingdom Pseudomonadati; phylum Pseudomonadota; class Gammaproteobacteria; order Pseudomonadales; family Pseudomonadaceae; genus Pseudomonas; species Pseudomonas sp. BF-B-15. The sequence continues at coordinate 7,859 of NZ_JAGYFZ010000145.1, read as the reverse complement.
GCTCAAGGCGCGGCAACTGCACCGTCAGGTCCAGCGCCGGGTTGAGTGTCAGGGTCAGGATCTTGGCCATTACAGGGCCTCCACTAATGCGCGCACTTCATTGGCGCTGCCCACGGCCAGCGCCTGCTGGGCAAGGGTTTGAGTCTGGGTCAGGCTGAGTTCGCGGATGCGCGCCTTGACCTCGGCAATGCTGCGGCCCGACACGCTCAACTCGTCTACACCGAGGCCGACCAGCACCGGCACCGCCAGCGGATCGGCCGCCAGTTCGCCGCACACACCGACCCATTTGCCATGGGCATGGGCCGCGCGCACGGTGATGTCGATCAGTTGCAGCACCGCCGGGTGCAAGCCGTCAGCCTGGGCCGACAAGGTCGGATGACCGCGGTCGATGGCCAGGGTGTATTGCGTGAGGTCGTTGGTGCCGACGCTGAAGAAATCGACCTCTTTGGCCAACACCGGCGCCAACAGTGCGGCCGACGGCACTTCGATCATGATCCCCAGTTGCAGGTCCGCCACGGGGATTTCCAGGCGCAAGCGCTCGGTCATGTCCCGCGCCTGACGCCACTCGTCAACGCTGCCGACCATCGGGAACATGATGCGCAGCGGGCGGTTGTCAGCGGCCCGCAGCAAGGCGCGCAATTGCGCTTCCATGATGTGCGGACGCTGCAAGGTCAGGCGAATACCGCGCACGCCGAGGAACGGGTTTTCTTCTTTCGCAATCGGCCAATACGGCAACGGCTTGTCGCCGCCAACGTCGAGGGTGCGCACCACCAGTGGCCGACCGGCGAGGCCGTCGAGCACGCGACGGTATTCGACTTCCTGAGTTGCTTCGTCCGGCGCCTGCGAGTGGGCCATGAAAATCAGTTCGGTGCGCAGCAGGCCAATGCCTTCGGCACCCTGCTCCACCGCGCTGGTGACGCCCGCGCTTTCGCCGATGTTGGCGAACACTTCGACCGCATGGCCGTCGGTGGTCAGCGCCGGTTGATGACGTTGTTCGGCCGCGGCTTTCAAGCGTTGCTCGCGGGTGTCACGCTCTTCGGTGGCGCGCTGCAAGGTCGCCGCATCGGCGTCCACGTGCAGGCGACCGCGCTGGCCATCGAGCAGCAACGGCGTGCCCGGCGCCAGCAGCAACACCGCGGCACCTGCGCCGACCAATGCCGGAATGCCCAGCGCACGGGCGACGATGGCACTGTGCGCGGTGGCGCCGCCACGGGCGGTGAGAATGCCGGCGACACGGGTCGGATCGAGACGTGCCACGTCGGAAGGACCGACTTCGTCCATCACCAGAATGTACGGTTGATCAGGTTCGCTCGGGGTTTCGACGCCGCTCAGTTGCGCCAACACGCGACGGCCGATATCGCGCAAGTCTGCCGCACGCTCGGCAAGCAATGCATCCTGCAGCGATTCCTGTTGTTTCGCCGCCGCTTCGATCACCGTCATCCACGCCGCTTCGGCGCTTTCGCCTTGCTTGAGGCGAGTCTCGACTTCATCGGTCAGTTCCGGGTCGTCGAGCATTTCCTGATGGGTGATGAAGATTTCGCGGATGGCTTTGGATTTGCTGCGCTCGATCAAGCCTTCGATGTCGTGACGCACATGCGCCAGCGCTTGTTTAAGACGCTCGCGCTCAATGGCGGCGGACTCACCGCGCAGCGGGTATTCGATGGTTTGCAGCACTTGAATATGCGCCGGGCCGATGGCGATGCCCGGTGCGGCGGGGATGGCCTGAACCAGGCTGCCGGACGCCGGGGCGAACAGCACTTCGGCCACCTCGGTGATCACTTCACGCTGCTGGCTCACGGCAGGCAAAGGCTCGACCTCTTCACCCAGCCCCTCTTCGATTGCCGCCAACAACGCTGGCAAGGCATCGGCGGCGATGCTCGGCTCGGCGATGAATTCCAGCACCTGACCGCGACGGGCGCCGAGGCTGAGCAGTTTGCTCAAGCTTTTCACCGACACCGCGCTGTCTTGACCATCGACGATGCGCACACGAATTTCGCCTTCAAAACTCTTCGCCAGTTGCGCAAGGATCTTCGCCGGGCGCGCATGCAAACCGTGGGCATTGGCCAGCGCAATGCGTGCGCTCGGCCAGTCCGCCGGCAGTTCACCGCCGAGCACTTCGAGGACTTTACGGCTGCTGGTGGCGCGTCCCAGTTCATGGCCACGGCCTTCGATCAGCAACGCGCAAAGGCGTTCGAGCAACGCCTGGTGCGCCTCGCCCAAGCTGGCCAGACAGAACAGACCGCTGAGCGGCTGGCCGAGGTAGCGCATCGGTTTGTCCGGCGTGACAAACGCCAGGCCCGGACGCTTCACCGTTTGCTCGCTGTGCAACCACCACAAACCATCGCCCAGCGGCAACGCGTCGACTTGCTGCAAAACCGCAGAAAAACCATTGCTCACACAATCCGCCTGACGCAGCAAACGGGCACCGCGCCAGACCAGTTCTTCAAAGTCATCGGCCGACACGCCGAGGCCGATCATCTGCGCATCCAGCGCCAGTTCCTGCGGCGCGCCTTGCAGCAGTTTCAGCAAGGCTTCGGCAGAACTGGCGCGACGCAGGGCCTGGCCCAGATCGGTTTCGCCAAGGGCGCGGGTCAGCAATTGCAACAGGCGCAAATGTTCATCGGATTTGGCCGCAATGCCGATCGCCAGGTAGACGATCTGACCGTCGCCCCAATCCACACCGTCGGGAAACTGCATCAGCCGCACGCCAGTGGAAAACACCTGGTCGCGGGTTTGCGGCGTACCGTGGGGGATGGCAATACCTTGACCGAGAAAGGTCGAGCCCTGGGCTTCGCGCGCCTGCAAACCGGCGAGATAACCTTCGGCGACCAGGCCGTCGTTGACCAGATGCTGCGCCAACAAATGCAGTGCTGCGGACTTGTCCACGGCCGACTGGCCCATGGAAATCTGCTCTAGAGTGAGCTCGAGCATGCTTTCTCCTTTTTGGCACCTTGAGGTGCCAGGTATTGTTTTGAATGAGTCAGCTTAGGCGCTTAATCATCACTTTTGGCGGTTTCGCGGCAGAACCGGCCAAATGCACCTGATGCGTAGAAAATACGCTTGCTGAAACGTTTAATCTAGAATGATTGGCACGTTACTCGATAATGTCCCATCCTTGAAGTCCAACTTGTCGGATATGTTGCGACAATAGTCCCCTGCCTGAATCGGGTAGGATTGGCGAAAGTATCGGCCGAAAAACAAGGAAATCCCGAGTTGAAACTCAGTGATATCGCCCAACTGGCCGGTGTGTCCGTGACCACCGCCAGTTATGTCATCAACGGCAAGGCGGAACAGCAACGCATCAGCAGTGCCACCGTCGAGCGCGTGCGCGCGGTTGTTGAAGAACATGGCTTTACGCCCAATCCGCAAGCGGCCGGGCTGCGCAGTCGGCACACCCGCACGCTGGGTTTCATTCTGCCGGACCTGGAAAACCCCAGTTACGCACGTATCGCCAAGCTGCTGGAGCAAGGTGCCCGGGCCCGCGGTTATCAGTTGCTGATCGCCAGTTCCGACGATGCGCCGGACAGCGAACGGCAACTGCTGCAACTGTTCCGCGCCCGGCGCTGCGATGCGTTGATCGTCGCCAGTTGCCTGCCGTCCGGCGACGACAGTTACCGCCAGTTGCAAGCCAAAGGCATCCCAATCATCGCCATCGACCGGGTCATGGAGCCCGAGCATTTCTGCTCGGTGATCAGTGATGATCGCGAAGCCAGCCTGCAACTGACGCGCAGCCTGCTCGATCCATTGCCCAAGCAGATCGCCTTGATCGGCGCGCGCCCCGAACTGAGCATCAGTCAGGAACGGGCCGCCGGTTTCAAGGAAGCGCTGGCCGGGTTCAAAGGCGAGATCCTCATCGAACACGGCGAATCGTTCAGCCGTGAGTACGGCAAGCAACTGATGGAAGAAATGCTTCAGCGCCTGGGGCATTTGCCGGACGCGCTGGTGACCACTTCCTACGTGCTGCTCCAGGGTGTGTTCGACGCCTTGCACGACTTCCCGTTGAAAAACCGCCCGCTGCGCCTCGGCACATTCGGCGACACGCAGTTGCTGGATTTTCTGCCGCTGCCGGTCAACGCCATGGCCCAGCAACACCAGTTGATCGCCGACAAAGCGCTGGAGCTGGCCCTCGCCGCCATCGAGCAGTCCGATTACCAGCCCGGTGTGCAAGCCATTGCGCGGACCTTCAAGCAGCGTATTCGCCAGGACTGAACCGTGGAGCTGATCGACAGCCACACTCATCTGGATTTTCCGGACTTCGACGAGGATCGTCAGGCGCTGCTCGCCGAGAGCCGCGCCCTTGGCGTGCGGCGGATGGTGGTGCTGGGGGTTTATCAGGCCAATTGGCAGCGGGTCTGGGACCTGGTGAAAAGCGATCCCGATCTGCACGCGGCGTTCGGTTTGCACCCGGTGTATCTGGACGAGCATCGGCCTGAGGACCTACGCGAACTCGCCGAGTGGCTGACCCGCCTGGCCGGTCACCGACAGCTGTGCGCGGTGGGCGAGATTGGCCTGGATTACTTCATCGAAACTCTGGACCGCGAACGCCAGCAGACGTTGTTCGACGCGCAACTGCAACTGGCGGCGGACTTCAATCTGCCAGCGCTGATTCACGTGCGACGCAGTCATGCAGCGGTGATTGCCACGCTCAAGCGCTTCAAGTTGAAACGCGCGGGGATTATTCACGCCTTCGCCGGCAGCAAGGAAGAAGCCCGCGAGTACATCAGGCTCGGCTTCAAACTGGGCCTGGGCGGCGCGGCGACCTGGCCGCAGGCGTTGCGCATGCACCGGGTGCTCGCCGAGTTGCCGTTGGAGTCTGTGGTGCTGGAAACCGACTCACCGGACATGGCCCCCGCCATGTTTCCCGGTCAACGCAACAGCCCGGCGCATTTGCCGGCGATCTGCTCGGCGCTGGCCGCGATCATGGCGATCAGCCCTGAACGGCTGGCGGCTGTCAGCACAGCCAATGCGTGTGAGTTGTTCAACTGGTAATCAGTCGGCGTGAGCCTTGGCCGCTTCCAGAATCAGCGTCATGTGTTGCCGGTGCCGGGCGAACCGGATAACCGCGAAGTAGACCAGAATCGCGATCAACGAAAAATTCAGCTGCTCGACCACGCTGAGCATCCCCACCCATTCCATCACCAACGCCACCAGCAACGCGGTGCAGACCATCACCAACGTACTCGCACGTAGCATCGCAAGCGAGTCGAGGGATTTGATGCGCCTGATCTGTTTCGGGTCGCTCAGTTGCAAGGCTTTGTGACAGTGGGAACAGGCGAAGGCTTCATGGATGGCAATGGCGTTGAGTTGCCAGGGTTCGAGCAGGAGTGTGCATCCGCAATGAGCACAATGGCCCTGGATTCCAGTTGTAGCGAAGGACATAACCGAGCCTCCTCAGAGTAGGTCAGGGTTGTGGATCATCCCTCATTGAAGACCAAAAACCAGACTCTGGAGGGAAATCGGATACCGCCTACTTGTGGAAGAAACAAGTACTACAGACAACGCACAAAACTGTAGGAGCAAGCTTGCTCGCGATAGCGGTCTGGTAAATGTACCTACGCCATCGCGAGCAGGCTCACTCCTACAGGGGTTATGCGGTTCTTCAGACCCGGAACGCGCTGATCAACTGCTTGAGCTCCACCACCTGCGCCGACAACGCCCGGCTGGCGTCCTCGGTCTGGTGCGCACCTTCGGCGGTGCGTTCGCCAGCCCGGTTGATCTCGACGATGTTCTGGTCAATGTCGTGAGCCACGGCGGTCTGCTGCTCTACGGCGGCGGCAATCTGCTGGTTCTGATCGACGATCATGCCGACAGCGCCAAGGATGTTTTCCAGCGCCTGCTGGACCTTTTCCGACTGCCCCACCGTGCCGTTGGCCATTTGATGACTGGTGCCCATAGCCTTCACTGCGGCACCGACACCGCTGTGCAGTTTGGCGATCATCTGTTCGATTTCTTCGGTCGATTGCTGGGTGCGTTTGGCCAGGGTCCGGACCTCGTCCGCCACCACCGCAAAACCACGCCCCTGCTCGCCTGCCCTCGCTGCTTCGATAGCGGCGTTGAGCGCCAGCAGGTTGGTCTGTTCGGCGATGCTTTTGATCACTTCCAGCACACGGCTGATGGACTGGCTGTCGCTGGCCAGTTGATTGATCACCAGCACCGACTGATCGATCTCGCTGGCCAGCGCAGCGATGCTGCCCTGCTGAGACTCCACCAACCCGCGACCGCTGATGGTTTCGTCATTGACGCTGTGGGCGCTGCTGACCGCCGCGGCGGCGCTGCGGGCCACCTCCAGTGAGGTGGCCGACATTTGGTTCATCGCCGTGGCGACTTGCTCGATCTGCGTGCGTTGCCCCGCGACAGCCTGGTTGCTCTGGGCGGACACGTTCTCGACCTGACCGGCCTGACGCTCGACTTCCCCGACCGTTTGACCGACACGCTCGATCAAGTCATGGATTTTCTTCACCGTGCCGTTGAACACCTCGCCCAACTCGCCCAGCTCATCACGGCTATTGGCGTTGAAAGTCACGGTCATGTCGCCGGCCGCGACCTTGTCCATCATCGCGCCAAGGCGCTTGAGGGTAGTGCGGGTCGAGGCGTAGAAGCCGCCGTAGAGGTAAAAAATCAGCACAAACACCACCGACAGCGCCACGGCCTGCAAGACCATGTGCGTGCGGTTCTGGCTCAGTCGTTGTTGCAATTGGGTGTCGAGGAATTTCAGGGTGGCTTCGTTGAGTTGGTAAGTCTGGTCCATCAGGCCGCTGACCTGATCGTAGAAGGCCAGCCACGGCGCATCGAGGGTGTCGGCCATCACCACCTGCTCTTCAAACAGTTCACTGGCTTTTTTCAGCGACGCCTTGCTGCTCTCGGCCTGCGCCGCCAGGGTTTCACGTGCCGCCTTGCTCGACCCCAGCGCATCCTGCAACTTCAGACCGTACTCGGCTTGCAGCTTTTCAATCTGCACCAGCAATTCATCGAAGCGGGTGCTCGAAGACGAATTGAGAAACCCTTGCCCCAGCGAGTAGGAACCCATGGCGCGACCATCGCCCAACGTCTGGGTGACGGGCGGCGTGACATTGGTGATGAGTTCGGTGAGCTGACGCATGTCGCTCTGATTGTCACGGCTCAAACCCGCCTGGCTGGCGATGATCTGGCTGAAAATCTGTGCATTGCCGAGCAACTTGCCGATCAGCGCACTTTTACTTTGCAGGGAGTTTTCCGCTTGCTGGGCCTTGAACGCGGTGATCATTTCGTCGCGTTTGCCATCGAAAACGGTGACCAGTTCCGGATCGGTGGTCATCGCTGTCAGCCCTTGCAGGCGGGCCAGAACGTTTTGTTCCAGGGATGTGATCTGGGATTCGAGATTACCGGCCTTGCCGGACTGGCCAAGGATGACGTTGATCTGCACCAGGTTGTTCAGGGTTTCCAGGTCGCGTCGAAGCGACAGGCTGCTGCCCAGCAGGTCGAGGCTCTGCAGTTCCACCCGGGTGCCCTGGAATTCGCGATAGGAATCACGCACCAGATAAAAGTTGGTCACCAGCATGGGCACCAGGAACAGAACGCTGATCAGGCTGAACTTCATGCCGAAGCTCAGGCGATTCATTAGCGCGACGGCGGGATAGAGCAAGCTCTTCACTGGAAGTCTCCCTTGGGTTTCTTATTTTTATTGGCAGGCACAGACAAGCAGCAGATAGCCACTATTGAGTGCTATCTCTGTATAGCTTAAATCGACGGGAGGTTTTGTAACTTAAGGTTAACGGCAGCTTATCCGACGAGACGCCCCGTCTTGCCATTACAGACCTTGTAGGAGCCGGCTTGCCGGCGATGGCATCGATGCGGTGTACCTGAAACACCGAGGCGCAGCC
>NZ_JAGYFZ010000144.1:0-11378 GCF_019946675.1 Pseudomonas sp. BF-B-15 | reverse complement strand
GCAATGCCCTGGACGATGCGCAGCAGAATCAGCAGTACCGGCGCTGCGGCGCCGATCTGTGCATAAGTCGGCAGCAAACCGATGCAGACCGTGACCACGCCCATCATCAGCAAGGTGATGATCAGCGATTTCTTGCGCCCGATGCGGTCACCGATGTGGCCGAAGATGATCCCGCCCAACGGCCGCGCGAAGAAGCCCACGGCGAAGGTGCCGAACGCGGCCATGGTGCTGAACAGTTTGTCGTCGGAGGGGAAGAACAGCGCACCGAACACCAGCGCGGCGGCGGTGGCGTAAATGTAAAAGTCGTACCACTCGATCATGGTACCGATGAAGGCTGCGGCTGCCGCACGACGTGGCTGGGAAGAAGCTGGGGGCTTCATGGTTCGGACTCCATTGATTGTTTTTTTGGCAGGAGAAAAGCAGTAAATCCAAGGCACTCTGACGGCGCCTGTCTGGGAGTGATTTATCGTCCCGAGGCTATGATTAGTCAATTTTCTATTTATTATGCGCAGTATTACGACAGCTTATAATCGAGAGCCACATGGTCGAACGCGATGTGCAACGCCTGCTCAATGACCGACTGGACTGGAACCTGCTGCGCACCTTTCGAGTGATCGGCCAGGAGCTGAGCATCAGCCGCGCCGCCGCCCGCCTGCACCTGACGCAACCCGCCGTGAGCCAGGCATTGAAGCGCCTGGAAGAACAACTCGGCCGCCAACTGATCGCCCGTCGCGGGCCACGTTTTGCCTTGACTGAAGTCGGCGAGCAGATCTTCGCACTGGCCGGGGAAATCTATGGGCAGATGTCCCAGGTCAGCAGCGTGCTGGAGCAACCGGCCGACGAAGTGATCGGCAAGGTGCGCCTGTTGATCATCAGCCGGATCTACTCGGAACGCTTCGATGACTTCCTCGCGGACTTCCATCGGCAGCACCCGCGGGTCGATCTGGAGGTGGATGTGATGCGCAGCTCCGACATCGTCAGTGCGCTTCAGGAAAAAACCGCGACGCTGGGGCTGAGCCTCAATCGCCGTCCGCAACCGCGCCTGGAGCAACGGTTGTTCCTGCGTCAGCGCTATGCGTTTTTCTGCGGCAAGCATCATGCGATGTTCGGCCAGCAGAACGTCGATCAAGGGGATTTGCAGCGGGAGAATTTCGTCAGTTTTACCAGCGACCAGATCGGCGGCATGCTCTCGCCGCTGACGATTTTTCGCGATCAGCAGGGCTTCAGCGGACGCATCGTGGCGTCGTCACCGAGCCTGGAAGAAGTGCGGCGACTGGTGATCGCCGGGTTCGGTATCGGCTGTTTGCCCGAGCACGTAGTGGCGGCGGACGTCGACGCCGGATTGCTCTGGCGCCTGCCGCCCCACGAAGGGATTGCCGACGTGGACATTCATTTGCTGTGGAACCGCGAGCAGCGCATGAGCCGGGCCGAGACGATATTCATCGAGAGCCTGCAACGCTGCCTGACGGCTTAGACGCGCAACACCTGCGCGACCGGTTCACCGGCGCGCAAACGTTCGAGCAAGCGCGGTTCGGCATGATCGGACGCCAGCGCCTGCTCGATGACACCGGCCGCGGTGTGCCAATCGAGAAACAGCACGCCGTTGTCGTCCGCCAGCACCAGATCACCCGGCTGCACGGTGACGCCTGCGCAGTGAATCGGCTGGTTGATCTGGCTGTCGCCGCGACCGTGCAGCTTGGTGGTCAGCAGGCTGGTGCCGCGAGCGAAAACCGGCAATCCGCCCTCTCGCAGCTCCAGCAAATCAGTCACGGCGCCGTCGACCACGATGCCCGCCGCCCCGGCACAACTCGCGGCACAACTGGTCACCGCGCCGACCGGTGCGTGCTGCCAGACGCCGCCGGTGTCGATCACCAACACGTCGCCCGGCTTTATCAGCGCCAACGCCCGGTTGACGGCAATGGCATCGGCACCCACCAATTTCAGGGTTAGCGCACGGCCCACCAGTTTCACATTGGGCACCATCGCCCGCAGTTGCGAGTCGGCAAAACCCGCCTCCAGAAAATGGCCGAGGGTTGGAAAGCTCACCGCTTTGAACTGCTCGATCAACTGTGACTCATCCATTCTGCGGCTCCCTGGCAATCACCTCGGCCACACAGTCGATCTCCAGCGACACGCCCCACAGTGCCACGCACACCGTGGTTCGCGCCGGCGGCGCATGGCCGAGAAACTCGCGATACACCGCGTTGAACGGCTCCAGTTGCGCCGGATCGGTGAGGTACGCGTTAACCTTGATCACGTGGCTGAAACCCGAGCCGGCTTCAATCAGGATCGCCTCGAGATTGCGCAAGGTTTGCCGCACTTGCTCGGTGAAATCGGCGGGCTGCACATCGAGTGTGCCTTGGGCCGGAATCTGCCCGGCGGTGAACACCAGATGGCCGCTGACCACCGCTTGAGAGTAAGGCCCGACCGGGCCGATGAAACCCGGAGCGGATTGAATTCTGCGCATGCTGTTGAGCTCCATTAATCAGGCCGCAGCCGATTTGAAAGGTTTGCGAACGGGTTGATCGGCAGCCGGGCCCGCCGCCGGGATTTCGCTGATGTCGCGCTTGAACGTCTCGGTCAGCAGCAACAGCGCCAGCAAGGAAATCAGCGCCGCGCCGATCATGTACCAGGCCACCGACGAGCCTTTGCCGGTCGCTGCGAGCAACGCAGTGGTGACGATGGGCGTTGCGGCGCTGCCGAGCAGGCCGGACAGCATGTAGCTGATCGACAGTCCCGAATAACGCACGCGGGTGCCGAACAACTCCGCCAGGAAGGTCGCGATAGGCCCGTAGTTGGCGGCGAATGCGGTCATCAACAGCAAGTAGCCGAAGATCACCAGCGACAGCTCCTTGGTGTCCATCAGCCAGAACATCGGGAACGCGACCAACGCCTCGGCAACGATGCCGGCAACAATGATCGGCTTGCGGCCGAAACGGTCCGACAACGCGCCGAACACCGGCAGCATGACGATGCACCAGGCGCAGGACAGCAGCACCACGCCCAGCATCACGCTGCGACTGAAACCGAGATTCTGCGTGCCGTACGTCAGGCCGAACGCGACGATGATGTTGAACGACGCGCCGGTCGACATCGTCGCAATACCGCCGAGCACCACTTGCTTCCAGTACTTGCGGAAGACTTCGGCCAGCGGCATTTTCACCTGCACTTCCGCTTCCTTGACCTTGTTGAAGGCCGGGGTTTCGGCGATGTTCAGGCGGATGTACAAACCGACGGCGATCAGCAGCACGCTGGCCAGAAACGGAATACGCCAGCCCCAGGCCAACAGGTCCTCAGGCGACAGCCACGCGGCGATCACCAGGAACGCCAGGTTGGCAATCATGGTCCCGGCCGGGACGCCGATCTGCACCCAGGAACCGTACAGGCCGCGCTTGTTGGCCGGCGCATGTTCCACCGCCATCAACACCGCCCCGCCCCACTCACCGCCCAGCGCCAGGCCTTGAATCACCCTCAGCAATAACAACAGGATCGGCGCCCATATCCCGATGGCCGCGTAATTGGGTAACAAGCCGATCGCGAACGTGGCGGCGCCCATGGTCAACAGCGAAATCAACAACATTGACTTGCGACCCAAGCGGTCACCGAAGTGCCCGAACAATGCCGCGCCGACAATCCGCGCCAGGTACGCCGAAGCGAAGGTGCCGAATGCCAGCAATGTGCCGATCAGCGGCACGAAGTCCGGGAAGAACACCTTGTTGAAGACCAGCGCCGATGCGGTGGCAAACACAAACAGGTCGTACCATTCCACCGTGGTGCCGATGACACTGGCCACGGCAACTTTTTTCATGCTGATTGCAACTTCCGGCGGGGCACCGGACTTTTCTGCGGACGATAGATCGCTCATCACTGACTCCAGGAATTCTTCAGAACTCGTTTATTTAATTGTTTTGACTGGCAGTAAATCGTTTGAGAGTGAGGGATTGTTGTTATGTATCGCCCAACTGAGTGGGCGAGTTTTTATATTCAGTAACCCAGTAATCGGTCCGCGTTATTCAATAAAGGTTCGCCGGCATTTAAACGGCGAAAGTTCTCCGCAACTTGTTCGGCAATGCAATCGTGGGATGCCGCCGAAGCCATGTGCGGTGTGATCGTCACACCGGGCATAGTCCAGAGACGGTGATCAACCGGCAGTGGTTCTTGCTCGAAAACATCCAGCAGCGCGCCGCGCAGTTTTCCTCGTTTCAGGGCGTGTTCGAGGTCGTCGATATTGAGATGACCGCCCCGGCCGCAATTCACCAGCGCAGCACCATTGGCCAATTGATCGAAAGTTGAATGACCAAGAATGCCGCGGGTTTCGCTGGTCAGCGGCAACAAGTTGATCAGCAACTCCACACCCTCAAGAAACGGTTTCAGGCTTGCCGCACCGGCGAAGGTCTGGACGCCGTTTATCGTCTTGTCACTGCGCGCCCAACCACGAACGTCATAACCGGAAGCGGCCAGATCCTGAGCGATGGCGCTGCCCAGCGACCCCAGCCCCATCACACCCACCTTGAATTGCCCCGCCGCCCGTTGCAGCGGCCGCTCCCAGCGCTGCTCCTGTTGCTGCAACAGCACTTGATCGAAACCACGGTGATAGTGAATCACCGCCCAGCGTACGTATTCGGTCATGCCCTGACGGTGGCCGGGATCGACCACCCGGCACACCGGCAGATCCGGGCACGACGGGTCGTGATCGAGGTGATCGATGCCGGCCGCCACCGAGTGAATCAGCTGAAGGTTCGGTAACGCGGCGAGGCTGCCCGGCAAAGGGAACCAGCACGCGGCAATCTGCGCATTTTTGGCCAGCGGATCATCCGCCAGCACGGTGGTGAGCTGCGGCGCGCTGCGGGCGAACGCGGCTTGCAGTTGCTTGAGCAGCAAGGTGTCGCGGGACAGCAAAACCACGGTGTTCATGACAGATAGGACTCGCGCTGGGATTCGATCAGGGTCAGTGCGGCCTCCCAGGCCAGGTCGATGATGTTGTCCTGCTCATCGCGGTCAAACTGCTCGGCGGTGTGTGCACACACTTCCGGCGACGGGTAATGCAACGCGGAACCGCCGGCCAGCGCCGCCACCTGCGCCTGGCAGGCCCGCTCCAGAAAGTGGATCTCCTGGAACGCCTGAGCCACGCCGGAGCCACCGACCAGCAAACCGTGATTGCGCAGGATCATTGCCCGGTGCGGCCCCAGATCAGCAATCAACCGCTCGCGCTCATCCAGCGACAACGCGATGCCTTCATAGGTGTGATACGCCAATTTGCCGTAGAACTTCAGCGCGTGCTGACTGATCGGCAACAAGCCCTGTTTCTGCGCCGCAACGGCCATGCCGGCGGCGGTGTGGGTATGGATCACGCAATTCAGGTCCGGACGGGCCATGTGGATCGCCGAATGAATGACGAACCCTGCGGCGTTGACCCGATGACCTTCGTAATGCGGGTCGACGACTCGCCCTTCCTGATCGATGCGCACCAGATCCGAGGCGCGCATGCGGTCGAAAATCACCCCGTAGCGGTTGATCAGAAAGTGATGCTCAGGCCCTGGAATCCGCAGGGTGATGTGGGTGTCGATCAAATCGGTCATGCGAAAGTGCGCGACCAGCCGATACAGCGCAGCCAGTTCGCAACGGGCCTTCCATTCAACCGGGCCGATGTGTTCAGGTTTACTCACGAATACACCTCTTTAGCAGCGTGGGTGACGACCGGGTTGGCGCGCAGGCGGGCCAGCCCGCAAACACCGATCAGGGACAGGGCCGAGAGCAAGGTGAAGAACACCGCCAACGGCAGCCATTGTCCGGAAAACTTGCTCGCCAGCAGCGTGCCGATCAGCGGCGTGGTGCCGCCGGCCAGTGCACAGCTCAATTGGTAAGCGATGGAAATGCCCGAGTAGCGCAGGTGCACCGGGAACGCCTGGGTCATGTAACCGGCGATCACCGCGTACAGCGCCGAAAGGATCACTACCGCGAGGGCGATGCCGAGGGTCATCAACAGAATGTTTTGCGTGCCCACCAGCAAGAACATCGGGTACGGCGTGACCATGCACAGCAGCGCAACGAGCTTGAGAAAACGACCTTCGCCGATGCGCTCGGCGAGCAGTGCGCTAAGCGGTTGCGAGAGCAACTGAATGACGGTCACCAGGAACAGGCAATCGAGAATCGTCGAGCGTGCGATGCCCTGATACTGGGTGACGTAGGTGATCATGAAGGTGTTGGTGAAGAAGAACCCGGCCGAGCCGATGGTCACTGCGGCGGCAGCGAACAGGATCTGCCGCCAGCACGTGCGAATCACGTCTTTCACCGGGTATTTGGCGGTCTCGTTGTTGTCCCGCGCCTTGGCGAATTCCGGCGACTCATGAACGCCGGAGCGGATCATCAGGCCGACCATCATCAGCACACCACTGGCGAGGAACGGCAGACGCCAGCCCCAGGCCAGGAAGTCTTCGGGTTCGAGTGATGTCACCAGGCGAAAAGCAATCAACGCCAGTAGCAAACCGGCCGGGCTGCCGAGTTGGGCGAATGATGCGTAGAAGGTTTTGCGCTTGGCTGGCGCGTGTTCGCTGGCCATCAACACGGCCCCGCCCCACTCGCCTCCGACGGAAATGCCCTGGATCAAACGCAGCACGATCAGGCCGATCGGTGCCCAGATACCGGCGCTGGCGTAACTCGGTAACAGACCGATGCCGGCAGTTGCCACGCCCATCAGCGCCATCGTCACCAGCAACATTTTCTTGCGGCCCAGACGATCGCCCAGATGTCCGAAAACCATGCCGGCCATGGGACGGGCGATGAAGCCGACGGCGAAACTGCCAAAAGCTGCCAGCGTACTCATCACCGGGTCGCTGCTGGGAAAGAACACTTGCCCAAGCACCAACGCCGCCGCTGTGGCGTAAATGTAAAAGTCGTAGAACTCGATGGTCGTGCCAATGAAGGCAGCGGCCGCCGCTCGACGCGGCTGTGCGGTGGTGTGCATGCAAGGACCCTGTGTATTTATAGTTTTGAGCAGGTACTGAAGGCTGTTTACGGTTGCGCTCTGTGGCGCTTGTGGGCTTTATCGCTTCCATGCCAGGATTAGTCAATTTTCATATTCTTATCTTTACTATTAGCACTGCTACTACATGGGATTGTCATGACCTCCACTAACCCCTGGGTGGGCCGACGTTTTCTGAATGATCGTCTCGACTGGAACCTGCTGCGCACCTACCTTGTGATCGGCCAGGAAGGCAGCATGAGCCGTGCCGCAGCGCGGTTGCACATCACGCAGTCAGCCGTCAGCCAGGCGTTGAAACGGCTGGAAGAACAACTGGAATGTGTGTTGATTGCCCGTAGCGGGAGACGGTTTGACCTGACGGAAACCGGGGAAGAAGTCCTGCGCATTGCGACGGATATCTACGGCGATATTTCGCGATTGGGCACCGTGGTGGAGAGTCGTCACGATGACGTGGTGGGCAAGATCCGCATCCTCACCGTCAGCGGTGTGCAGGCGCGGCATTACGACGAGTTCCTCGCCGATTTCCATGAAACCCACCCGAAAATCGAGCTGGAAGTCGAAGTGATGGGCAGCTCGAACATCATCAGTTCGTTGCTGCAGAAGACCGCGACCATTGGCGTCGGCCTGTGTCGTTTACCGCAGCCGCGGCTGGAACAGCGGGTGCTGTTCCGAGAGCGTTATGCGTATTTTTGCGGGCAGCGTCATCGGCTGTTCGGACAAGAGAATCTGACGCTGGAACAGCTCGCCGCAGAAAACTTCGTCAGTTTCACCAGCGACCAGCTCGGCGGTAATCTTTCACCTCTGACGCTGTTTCGCGACCAGCAGGGTTTTACCGGCAAGATTGTTGCTTCATCGACGAGTTTCGAAGAGATTTACCGATTGATTTGCGCAGGTTACGGGATTGGCTGCCTGCCGACGCATTTGGTGAAGAGGGATGTCGATCAAGGGTTGCTGTGGCGGTTGCCGCCGGAGGATGGGGTGGTGGATTTTGATATTCAGCTGCTGTGGAATCGCGAGCAGAAGATGAGTCAGGCGGAAACCGTGTTCCTCGAAAGCTTCCAGCACATGCTCAGCATTCGTGAGCCTGTGCTGTGAAGCCTTGATCGGTTAAACGTGAGGATCGCCAGGCGCTTTGCTCGGCGTGGCGTATTGCGGTTTCAGGTGACCGTCCTGATCGAGTAACCAGGCGTCCATGATCTGTCGCACCACAGGCCCGGCGACGCGACCGCCGGCCTCACCGTTTTCGATCATCACCGAGATGACAATCTTCGGGTGCTCGGCTGGCGCGAAGCCGACAAACAAGGCGTTGTCGCGGTTCCGCTCCAGGGTTTTCGCCCGGTTGTAGCGCTCACCCTGTTTGATCGCGACCACTTGCGCGGTACCACTTTTCCCGGCGATACGATATTGCGCACCTTGGGCCGCCGCACGGGCGATCCCGCGAGCGTCGTGCATCACCATTTGCATGCCGTGGTTGACCTGCTCCCAGTCACGCGGGTCTTTCAACAGGATGTTTGGCATCGGATGCTCATCCACTGGCGTCACACCATCCACGGTCTTGGCCAGGTGCGGGCGGTTCCAGACACCTTTGTTGGCGATCAGCGCGGTGGCTTGAGCGAGCTGCAGCGGCGTGACCTGCATGTAACCCTGGCCGATGCCGAGGATTACCGTTTCGCCGGGGAACCACGCCTGACGGCGCGTGGCACGCTTCCAGGCCTGAGACGGCATCAAGCCGGCAGACTCTTCGAACATATCCAGCGAGACCTTCTCGCCAAGCCCGAACATCGCCATGTAGTCGTGCAGGCGATCGATGCCCAGCTTGTGCGCCAGGTCGTAGAAGTAGGTGTCGTTGGAGCGCATGATCGCCGCGTCCATGTCCACCCAACCGTCGCCGCTGTGGTTCCAGTTACGGTATTTGTGATCGAAGTCCGGGAGCTGGTAATAACCCGGGTCGAAGACGCGGGTCTGCGGGGTCACGACACCCGCATCCAGGCCGGCAATCGCCACTTCAGGCTTGATGGTCGAACCGGGCGCATAAAGACCGCGCAGTACGCGGTTGAACAGTGGCCGATCGATGGAGTCATGCAGTGCCGCGTACTCCTTGAAGCTGATCCCGGTCACGAACAGGTTCGGGTCAAAGCTTGGCTTGCTGACCATGGCCAGCACTTCACCGGTCGATGGATCGAGCGCGACCACTGAACCGCGGCGATCACCCAAGGCTTCTTCGGCGGCTTCCTGAAGTTTGACGTCGAGGCTCAGGACGATGTTTTTACCAGGCACCGGATCGGTGTGCTTGAGCACTCGCAGCACGCGACCTTGGGCGTTGGTTTCGACTTCTTCGTAACCGACGTGGCCGTGCAATTCTGATTCATAAAACTTTTCAATCCCGGTCTTGCCGATGGATTGGGTGCCTCGGTACTCGACAGTGTCCAGGGCCTTGGATTCTTTCTCGTTGATTCGACCGACGTAGCCGATGGAATGGGCGAAGTGCGCGCCCATCGGGTAATGGCGGACGAACTGCGGCTCTACGTCGATTCCGGGCAGGCGGAATTCGTTGACGGCGAGTACAGCGATTTGCTCTTCACTGAGTTCGTAGAACAGCGTGATGGGCACAAAGGGGTGGCGCGCCTGCTTCATCGCCTTGTCGAACAGCGTCCGGTCTTCAGCGGGCAGGTGCAGGAGATTGACCACCTCGTCCAGCTCTTCTTTGACGTCAGCGGCGCGTTCGCGGGTGATGGTCAGGTTGAAGCTGGGGCGGTTGTCGGCGAGGACCACGCCGTTGCGGTCGTAGATCAATCCGCGCGTGGGGGTGATCGGCAATACGTGGACGCGATTGTTTTCGGAGATGGTCGAGTGATAGTCAAACTCGACCACTTGCAGCACGTACAGGCGCACCACCAGTGCGCAGGTGATAGCGACGACGAACAAGGCGCAAGCCATCAGTCTTTTGTTGACCAGGCGCGTCTCTTTTTCGTGGTCCTTGATCGGTATCGGTTGGGGCATTTCTGCAGCTGCTCTTTAACTAAAAAGGGGCGCCGATCCGTAGGCTTGAAATCAGTCCGTTAAAAAAACGAGCTGCACCATACCAAAAACCGTGCGGTCACTTTAGTGCGATTTCCTCTAACGGTTGTCCTTGAGGGCCAAAACGACGGTTGGTTTTTTCTGACTCGTGCGATTTGTTCAAAATTGATATTCCGATTCATGCATTTTTCTTGCAGATAGGCCTGTGGATACTGGGTGCATGTCATTCCCTTTTTGGAGTCATTTCATGCACCCACGATTTACACGATTACTCGGCTCGAACGGTTTTTCCATTGGGCTGGAGCTGCCACTGGATAACGATTGGTCCAGCGACGGCCAGCGCCGACGAATTGCCGAAGACCGCCCTTTCGGTGTTCCGGATCTGAAGCAACATGCAGCGATGGCGAGGCTGGCGGACAAGGCTGGGTTCCGTGCTCTGTGGGTCCGCGATGTACCGGTTTACGACCCGAATTTCGGCGATGCCGCACAGGTTTTCGAAACCTTTTCCTACCTTGGGTACCTGGCCGGAATCACCGACAACATCATGTTGGGTACGGCGGCGGTTGTACTTCCATTGCGTCAGCCTTGGCTCACCTTGAAGTCAGCAAACAGTGTTGATGAGTTGAGCGATGGGCGTTTACTGCTTGGCGTGGCCAGTGGTGACCGGCCTATGGAATATCCATTGTTTGGGGTCGATTACGATCAGAGGGGAGAGATTTTTCGCGACACGGTGGAGTTGTTGCGCGACCAGGGTGAAGGCCGCCTGCCTGAAGGTGCGCACTTGCTTCCGCAGCGAGATGAAGCGGCTCCATTGTTGGTGGCAGGTCTTGGCCAGCAATCACCCGCATGGATTGGTGAGCACATGGATGGCTGGCTCGCCTACCCGGGGACGCCAGATGAACATCGGCGTCGAGTCGGGTTGTGGCGCGAGGTGGGTGGGGATAAGCCTTACATCAGCTTCGTACACCTTGATCTGGCAGCCAATCCTCACGCTCCGATGCGACGTGTGCGTTTCGGCGGCATTTGCGGGCGGTTGGCGTTGATTGATGAGCTTCAGGCATTACGTGAAGCCGGGGTACAACATGTAGGTCTGCATGTGCGTCGTAGTGAACGCCCGGTTGCCGAGGTTATTGAAGAGATTGCTGAATACGTTCTGCCAAAGTTCCACTGACAATGCAGTGCCTTCAAGGGCCGCCAATGTGGCTGCCCTTTTTTTTGCCACTTTCCTGCGGGCAAAACAAAACCCCAACTGCTTTCGCAATTGGGGTTTCGGAATTTAATCTTGACGATGACCTACTCTCACATGGGGAAACCCCACACTACCATCGGCGATGCATCGTTTCACTGCTGAGTTCGGGATGGGATCAGGTGGTTCCAA
>NZ_JAGYFZ010000143.1:0-11471 GCF_019946675.1 Pseudomonas sp. BF-B-15 | reverse complement strand
GGTGGGTCAGCTGCATCGGCGTAGACTGACACTCCATCGCGAGCAGGCTCGCTCCCACAGTGGATTGACGGCGTTTACCAGGGAATGTTTTCACCCCTGTAATTGACGAAGTGGTGCCCGCCCTTGCCGGTGTAAGCATTCACCTGATCCACCAACCCGCGCACACTGGTTTCCACGTCGATATCGGCGCCTTCACCGCCCATGTCGGTTTTCACCCAGCCCGGATGCAGCGACAGCACCGTCAGTTTCTGATCGCCCAATTGCGTCACAAAGCTGTTGGTCATCGAGTTCAATGCCGCCTTGCTCGCCTTGTACAACGCCAGTTCCGGCGCGTCCGGCATGGTCACGCTGCCGAGCACCGAACTCATGAACGCCAGCACGCCGCTGTCCGGGCGAATCTGCCCGGCAAACCGCTGAGCCAGGTTGATCGGCGCCACCGCATTGGTGAAGAACAACTGACCGACTTCAGCCAGCGTCGCACCGCCCGGCGTCTGCACGTCAGGGCCTTTTACCCCGGCATTCACGAACAACAGATCAAACACTTCGCCCTTGAGTTGCTGACTCAGGGCAATGACGGCCTGCTGATCATCCATGTCGAGTTTTTCGATCCGCACCTTGCCCAGCGCCTGCAAGGCGTCGGCGTTTTGCGGGTTGCGCACGGTGGCGGTGACTTGCCAGCCGTCGGCCAGCAGGGTTTTCACCAGACCGAGGCCCAGGCCCCGGGAGGCGCCGATGATGAGTGCGGTTTTTGCCGTGGACATGTGTGGCTTCCTTGATGAATGAGGCTCACGGATTTAATGGACAACGCTGCCCGAGCCGTTGCTGCAACTCGTTGCGCAACGCGCCGAGTTCGTCCATTCGGGTTTCGATCAGTTTGAGTTTGTCTTGCAGCAATTGCGTGACGGCGCTGTCCGGATCGGGCGACCGCCACAACGCGGCGACGCTGTTGCCGATCTCGCCGAGGGTAAAGCCCAGCCGTTGAGCGGTCTTGATGTAGAGCACCAGTTGCACCATGTCATCCGGATATTCGCGATAACCGTTGGCGCTACGTTGCGCCGCGATCAATCCGCGCTGCTCGTAGAAGCGCAGCGTGTCGCGGCTGACGGCGCTGGCCTGGGCTAATTCACCGATGCGCATGTTGATGTCTCGAGAGGGCTTGACCCTGGAGCATACTCCAGGCTTTAGGCTTGTTGCTCCCTGAATTTATGGAGCAGTGCCGATGTGGACTTCAACGCAATATCGCCGCGTGGTGCGGGGCAGCGCCTGGTATGACTTGATCGTGACGGCGGCGTTTGTCACGCCGTGGAGTTTTACTGCGTTGCATGGGTTGTTGGCGGGTTTGAGTCAGGCTTTGGATTTGCCCGGCGAACTGCCGGCGTTTGAGCCGATGCACATGTTGATGGCGAACCTGTTGGGCTCGATCGTGTGCGTGTGGTCGGTGCTGCGGATTCGTGATCCGCAGCAGGTTTATGGCCGGTATGACGCGGTGGGCAGATTCCTGTTCTCCACTTGGCTGCTCTATGCCTTGCTCCATGGCGCCAGTTCGCTGTTGGTGATTTTTCTGGTTTTTGAATTGGCTTGGGGCGTGGTTCAGGTGTTGCCTGTGCGGACGCCTTCGCGGGCAAGCCACGCTCCTACAGGTGTTACGCAAAACTTGTAGGAGCGAGGCTTGCCCGCGAAGGGGCCCTGACGGTCACCACTAATGCCCACCCTGCCAAGGCTGCCCCAACGACACCGGCGCATACAATCGTGTGCGTACGGCATCCCGCGACAGCAGCACCAACACCACAATCGTCGCGACATACGGCAGCATCGCCAGCAGACTCGACGGGATCGCCAGCCCCAACCCCTGCGCCACCAGGTGCAGGATGCTGGCGAGCCCGAACAGATACGCCCCCAGCAGCAATCGCCACACCCGCCAACTGGCAAACACCACCAGCGCCAGGGCAATCCAGCCGCGACCGGCGCTCATGTTCTCCGCCCACATCGGCGTGTAGGCCAGCGACAGATACGCCCCGGCCAAACCCGCCATCGCGCCGCCGAACAGCACCGCCAGCGTCCGTACGCCCAGCACCGGCAAGCCCATCGCACTGGCCGCATCCGGGTTTTCGCCGACGGCCTGAATGATCAGCCCGACACGACTTTTCACAATCACCCACGCCACCAGCGCAAACAACGCGAACGACAGATACACCAGCAGATCCTGTGCAAACAGCATCCGCCCGATCAGCGGGATCTCGCTCAGTAAAGGGATCGCCACCGGCTCAAAACCCGCCAGCGGTTTACCGACCCACGCCGCACCGACAAAGGTCGACAGGCCCACACCAAAGATCGTCAGCGCCAACCCGGTGGCCACCTGATTAGCGTTGAACACCAGCGCCACCAACGCAAACAGTGACGACAGCAACATCCCGGCGAGCATCGCCAGCAACACGCCCAGCCACAGGTTGCCGCTGTTCAGCGCGACGATAAAACCGATCACCGCGCCAAACAGCATCATGCCTTCCTGGCCGAGGTTGAGGACGCCGCTTTTCTCACAAATCAATTCACCCAGCGCCACCAACAGCAACGGCGTGCCGCAGCGCACCATTGCGTAGAAAATATTGCTCAACAGATCGATATCCATCACAGCGCTCCTGCTTGTACGACGGTGGCTGATGCGCGACGCGTCCAGCGCCAATGCAAACGCGGTCGGTAGAGAATCAGCACGTCACTGGCCAGCAGGAAAAACAGCATCATGCCCTGGAACAATTGCGTGATCGCTTGCGGCAGATTCATGCTCATCTGCGCGTTCTCGCCACCGATGTACAGCAATGCCATCAACAGGCTGGAAAACAGAATGCCGATCGGATTGAGCCGCCCGAGAAACGCCACGGTGATCGCAGCGTAGCCATAGCCGGGCGAGACTTGCGGCACCAACTGACCAATCGGCCCGGTGACTTCACATACGCCGGCCAGCCCCGCCAATCCGCCGCTGACCAACAGCGCCAGCCAGATCAGCCGTTTCTCGCGAAACCCGACAAAACCCGCCGCACGCTTGTCCAGCCCGAGCACTTTGATCTGGAACCCGACAAAGCTTTTCTGCAACAACACCCACACCGCCACCAACGCGAGCAGGGCAAAATAAACGCCGGCATGCACTCGACCGTCCTCCATCAACAACGGCAAACGGCTGGCATCGCCAAACATCGCCGACTCCGGAAAGTTGAACCCGGCCGGATCCTTCAGTGGCCCGTGTACGCAGAACAACAACAGGTTTAGGGCGATGTAATTGAGCATGATGCTGGTGAGGATTTCGTTGGCGTTGAAGCGCGTGCGCAACCACGCCGTCAGCCCGGCCCACGCCGCGCCGGCCAGCGTGCCGACGAGCAGGATCATCACCAATGCCCAGCGACTTTGCAGACCGATAATGTTCACCGCCAGCGCACTGCCGGCCAGCGCGCCGAGCAGCAATTGACCTTCGGCGCCGATGTTCCAGATCCGCGCTTGATACGCCACGGCCAGACCCAAGGCGCAGAGCAGAATTGGCAGCGCCTTGACCAACAATTCGGAGACGCCATACAAGTCGCTGACCGGGGCGATCAGCAAGGTGTGCAAGGTCAGCAACGGGTCATGGCCCAACGCGATAAACAGCAGCGAGCCGCAGCCCAGTGTCAGGGCCGCCGCCAATAACGGCGAGCACCACAGCATCAGGCGCGATTGCTGGCCACGGGGTTCGAGGGAAAGCAGCATGTGAAACTCCGTTAAACCGTTGCGGGCGCAAGTGATTGAGGGGCATCGAACTGGCCGGCCATCCAGCCGCCGACGTCGATCAGTCGGGTGTCGACGGTCGCCCTGAGCGGCGACAAGCGTCCGCTGCACAAGGCGCCGAGCCGGTCGCTGATCTGGAACAGTTCGTCGAGGTCTTCGGAGATCACCAGGATCGCTGCGCCGGCATCGCGCAAGGCGATCAGCGCGCGGTGAATGGTTGCGGCGGCGCCGACGTCCACACCCCAGGTCGGGTGCGCGGCCACCAGCAGTTTCGGTTGTTGAAGAATTTCCCGGCCGAGGATGAATTTCTGCAAGTTGCCACCGGACAGACTGCGGGCCGGCGTTTGCGCATCGGGTGTCTTGACGCCGAAGCGGCGGATGATTTCTTCGGCCAGCGCTTTGACCTTGGCCCGCCGGATCAGCCCGTTGCACACCAGGCCTTGTTGAAAGGCGCTGAGCAGGGCGTTGTCGGCCAGGCTCAATTCCGGCACCGCACCGTGCCCCAACCGTTCGGCGGGGACGAAGGCCAAGCCGAGTTTTCGGCGGGCATCCGGCGGCAAGTGAGCCACCGCGTGCCCATCAAAACGCAGGGTTGCACCGTCATTGCGGTGCAGGCGTTGTTCGCCACTGAGCAGCGCCAGCAACTCATCCTGGCCATTGCCTGCCACTCCGGCGATGCCGACGATTTCGCCACGGCGTACGTGCAGGTCGATGTCCTTCAGCGAGCAGCCAAACGGATCGGGGTTGTGCCACGACAATGCGCTCACGTTCAAAAATGCATCACCGCCCACGACCTTCGGGTAATCGGTGATCAGATCGGCCGCTTCCCCGACCATCAACTTCGCCAGTTGCTGATCCGAGCACTGCGCCGGCACGCAATGCCCGGCCACACGACCGCCGCGCAGCACCGTGGCGCTGTGGCACAACGCACGCACTTCACCGAGCTTGTGGCTGATAAACAGAATGCTGCAGCCCTCGACCGCGAGCCGGCGCAGGGTGACGAACAATTCGTCGGCCTCTTGCGGGGTCAGCACCGAGGTCGGTTCATCGAGAATCAGCAAACGGATGTCCTGCATCAGGCACCGAATGATTTCCACCCGCTGCCGTTCGCCAATCGACAGGCTGTGGACCAGTCGCTCCGGCTCCAATGCCATGCCGTAGCGACGGGACACTTCGCGAATTTTTGGCTCAAGTTGTTTTGGTGTACCGGCCGCCGCGCCCATCGCCAGTGCAATGTTTTGCGCCACGCTGAGGGTTTCGAACAACGAGAAGTGCTGGAACACCATGCCGATTCCCAAACCGCGAGCCTGAGCCGGGTTGCGCATGGTCACGTGCCGGCCTTGCCAGATCACCTCGCCAGAATCAGCGTGGGTGACGCCGTAGATGATTTTCATCAACGTACTTTTGCCCGCGCCGTTTTCGCCGAGCAGCGCATGGATTTCGCCGGGCGCAATACTCAGGTCGATGGCATCGTTGGCCAGGCAACCCGGGTAGCGTTTGCTGATTCTGCGCAGTTGCAGGCGAGGCGTTTGGTCGGGGATCGGCACGGGGTTGGGCATGACAGGCTCGGGTCGATGGAGTTGTGCCTGTGGATAAAGCAATTTCCTGGCCATTGAGTCAGGAAAATTGGAAATGCTTGCCGGCCAAGGCATCGGGCGCGCCGCTTCGCCACATTTCGATCCCGACGCAGCACCACATAAGGGCGAAGCAGTAGATCAGGCTCCGGTTTTGCGCATGCACATTTGGTTAAAAAACGAGCAACCCTTTGCAAGCCATGCCGGATATGGGGCCGCGCCAGCCATGAACGGGTTATCCACAGATTGCTCCACAGTATTTGTGCGCAAGCGCAAAGCTCGGGCATAAGCACTGAGCGGCTTTCTTCTAAAGGCGATAAACCACGCTAACTGATTGTTTTTACGTGGATTTAGTCTTTTTGAAGGCGTATTGGACAAAAAGTGAGCAATGCCCGCAAAGCCGCATGACAGAAGGGTTACAGCGGTATGTGCTCAGGTTATCCACAGCCGGGTGCACAGTAGATGTGGGCAAATACACGGGATCGATGGAAGGGTGTTGAGCGTTGTTGGTGCGCTCAGCGCTGCAACAGAATGCGCCCGCGACTCAAATCGGCCAGTTGCGTTTGCAGGGTGTCGATCTGCGCTTCGCCCATCGCCAATTTCAGCTCCACACCGTTGGCCGTGAACGTTTCTTCCACGACCAACCCGCCAAGTTCGGCCACCCGCAGTTTCACCAGCGTCAGTTCGCCAAACCCGCAGGCGCAACTCAGCGGCACGCGGCTGATCAGCTCAACTTTCGGTGCCGCTTGCAGGCACTTGTTCGCGCCGCCGCCATACGCCCGGGCGAGGCCGCCGGTGCCGAGTTGAATGCCGCCATACCAGCGGATCACCAGCACCGCGACCTGGTCGCAATCCTGCGCATCGATGGCCGCCAGAATCGGGCGCCCGGCGGTGCCGCCAGGCTCTCCGTCATCGGTGCTGCGGTATTGGGCGCCGAGTTTCCACGCCCAACAATTGTGCGTGGCGTTCAGATCGCTGTGCTGCTCGATGAACGCCTGGGCTTCAGCAGGGCTGCTGATCGGTGCGGCGAAGGTGATGAAGCGGCTTTTGCGGATCTCTTCGCGGTATTCGCAAAAGTCGCTGAGGGTAAAAGGCATAAGAGTCTTAAATGGCTGGAGTCAGGCCGCAGCCTTTGAGAATGATGCGGATCAGGTTGTCGCCGGCGTCTTCCATGTCTTGCTTGGTCAACTTGGTGCGGCCGCTGACCCGGCAAATCTGCGTGGCAAAGTCGGCGTAATGCTGGGTGCTGCCCCACAACAGAAAGATCAGGTTGACCGGGTCGACCGGGTCCATTTTGCCAGCGTCGATCCACGCTTGAAACACCGCCGCCCGGCCCTGGAACCAGGCGCGGTAATCCTGGTTGAAATATTCGGTCAGGCACTCACCGCCGCTGATCACTTCCATGGCGAAGACTCGCGAGGCTTGCGGCTGGCGGCGGGAGAATTCCATCTTGGCGCGGATGTACCGCGTCAGCGCTTCGGCCGGATCGTCCTCGGCGGTGAGGGTGTTGAAAGTGCTGTCCCACAACTGCAGGATGTTGCTCAACACCGCCACGTACAACCCCAGCTTATTGGTGAAGTAGTAATGCAGGTTCGCCTTGGGCAACCCGGCATTCAGGGCGATGGTGTTCATGCTCGTGCCTTTGAACCCGTGACGGGCGAACTCGTCTTCGGCGGCTTTGATGATGGTCTCTTCGTTCTTCTGACGAATGCGGCTGGCAGGTTTGCCGCCGTGAGCGGGGACTTCAAAGGTCATAGGCACTTCCGAACAGGTGGGTGGGTGCAACCAATGCGTTGATAGCGCAACCACAGTTTCCAGACAAGTCCCGACACGATAAAACCTGACCACCACAAACCCCTGTAGGAGCGAAGCTTGCTCGCGAAGGCGTCTTTACATTCAACATTGATGTTGATTGAGCCGACGCCTTCGTCGGAGCGCCGCCCGGACCAAGCTTCGCTCCTACAGGTTTCCACCTTATTCAGCGTGTTGCGGCCAGGCTTTCCAAAAAGCTTTCCAGCACTAGATGCGGGCGACGTCCCTTACGTGTCACCGATGCAAGGCTCAAGTCATAAAACCGTGCTGTCGGTTTCAGCGCACGCAAGCGCCCTTGCTGCACCCAGAGGCTGGCGTAGTGGTCCGGCAGGTAACCGATGTAGCGCCCGGTGAGAATCAGAAACGCCATGCCTTCGCGGTCTGACGCACTGGCGGTGCAATTGAGTGCCTGGTAATGCGCCTGAATCTCGGCCGGCAAGCGGAAGGTCGGGGCGATGGCGTCCTGACTGTTGAGGCGCTCATCGTCCAGTTGTTTGTCGTCGACATAAAACAACGGATGACCAACCGCGCAATACAGCAGCGAACGTTCGCTGTAGAGCGGCTGATATTCCAGCCCCGACAGGGCGCTTGCCTGCGGCACCACGCCGACATGCAAGCGGCCGTCGAGCACGCCTTGCTCGACTTCATTGGGCGCGATCATGCGGATCTGAATCTGCACATCCGGCCCGCGCTCCTTCAATTGCGCCAACGCGTGAGTGATGCGCATGTGGGGCAGGGTGACCAAGTTGTCGGTCAGGCCGATGGTCAATTCGCCGCGCAGGTGTTGGTGCAGGCCGTTGACCTCGGTGCGGAAACTTTCCAGCGCACTCAATAGCTGCAATGCCGATTGATACACCTCGCGACCTTCTTCGGTCAGGGAAAACCCGGCGCGACCTCGTTGGCACAGGCGCAGTCCGAGGCGCTGTTCCAGGTCGCTCATCTGTTGGCTGATCGCCGAGCGGCCGATCCCGAGCACCGACTCCGCCGCCGAGAAACCGCCGCATTCCACCACGCTGCGAAAAATCCGCAGCAAGCGGATATCAAAGTCGCTGACTTGTGCCAGCGGATCGGGGCGTCGAGTGCTCATAGTTTAGCGCTGGCCTGACTGAACGTTAGAAAAGTTGGATTTCACCGACTTTATCCCCGTGGCAATTTAGCTGCAAGAACGCTTTTCATCTCCACGCCGCTTATTGCCTTGCGAGGTTTTGCCCATGAACTTGCCTGAAAACGCCCCGAACTCCCTGGCCAGCCAGCTCAAGCTCGATGCTCACTGGATGCCCTACACCGCCAACCGAAATTTCCAGCGCGATCCGCGACTGATCGTGGCGGCTGAAGGCAGTTGGCTGACGGACGACAAGGGTCGCAAGGTCTACGATTCGCTGTCCGGTCTGTGGACCTGCGGCGCCGGGCACACCCGCAAGGAAATCCAGGAAGCGGTTGCCAAGCAGTTGGGCACGCTCGATTACTCGCCGGGCTTCCAGTACGGTCATCCGCTGTCGTTCCAACTGGCGGAGAAAATCACCGACCTGACGCCGGGTAATCTGAATCACGTGTTCTTCACCGACTCGGGTTCCGAGTGCGCTGACACTGCGGTGAAGATGGTCCGCGCTTACTGGCGTCTGAAAGGCCAGGCGACCAAAACCAAAATGATCGGTCGTGCCCGTGGTTACCACGGTGTGAACATCGCCGGCACCAGCCTCGGCGGCGTCAACGGCAACCGCAAAATCTTCGGTCAGGCGATGATGGACGTCGATCACCTGCCGCACACCTTGCTGGCGAGCAATGCTTACTCGCGCGGCATGCCAAAAGAGGGCGGTATCGCTCTGGCCGATGAGTTGCTCAAACTGATCGAGCTGCATGACGCTTCGAACATCGCCGCTGTATTCGTCGAGCCAATGGCCGGTTCCGCTGGCGTGCTGGTTCCGCCTGAGGGCTACCTCAAGCGTCTGCGCGAGATCTGCGATCAGCACAACATCCTGCTGGTGTTCGACGAAGTGATCACCGGCTTCGGCCGTACCGGTTCGATGTTCGGCGCTGACAGCTTCGGCGTGACCCCGGACCTGATGTGCATCGCCAAGCAAGTCACCAACGGTGCGATCCCGATGGGCGCGGTGATTGCCAGCTCCGAGATCTACCAGACCTTCATGAACCAGGCGACGCCTGAGTACGCGGTGGAATTCCCGCACGGTTACACCTATTCCGCGCACCCGGTGGCTTGCGCCGCTGGTCTTGCCGCACTTGACCTGCTGCAGAAGGAAAACCTGGTGCAGAGCGTGGCCGACGTTGCACCGCATTTCGAAAATGCACTGCACGGCCTGAAGGGCTCGAAAAACATCATCGACATTCGTAACTACGGGCTGGCCGGTGCTATCCAGATCGCGCCTCGTGACGGCGATGCCATCGTGCGTCCGTTCGAAGCGGGTATGGCGCTGTGGAAAGCCGGGTTCTACGTGCGCTTCGGCGGTGACACCCTGCAGTTCGGCCCAACCTTCAACAGCAAGCCGCAAGACCTTGATCGTCTGTTTGACGCGGTCGGCGAAGTGCTGAACAAAATCGACTGATTTCCCCTTCTATATAGAGGCGCCCGTTGACGGGCGCCTGTGGACAACTTTTCTGGAGCCCCGCATGAGCCTTATCCCGCATTTGATCAACGGTGAACTGGTGACCGAAGACGGTCGCACGGCCGACGTGTTCAACCCGTCTACTGGCCAGGCGATTCACAAACTGCCATTGGCCAGCCGCGAAACCATCCAGAAGGCCATCGACTCGGCCAAGGCCGCGTTCCCGGCCTGGCGCAATACTCCGCCGGCCAAACGTGCGCAGGTAATGTTCCGCTTCAAGCAACTGCTGGAACAGAACGAAGCACGTATCGCCCAACTGATCAGCGAAGAACACGGCAAGACGCTGGAAGATGCTGCCGGTGAATTGAAGCGCGGTATCGAGAACGTCGAGTTCGCTTGCGCGGCGCCGGAAATCCTCAAGGGTGAATACAGCCGTAACGTCGGCCCGAACATTGATGCCTGGTCGGACTTCCAGCCATTGGGCGTGGTCGCCGGTATTACTCCGTTCAACTTCCCGGCGATGGTGCCGCTGTGGATGTATCCGCTGGCGATCGTCTGCGGCAACTGCTTCATCCTCAAACCTTCCGAGCGTGATCCGAGCTCGACGCTGTTGATCGCTCAGTTGTTGCTCGAAGCCGGTCTGCCGAAAGGCGTGTTGAGCGTGGTGCATGGTGACAAGGCTGCAGTGGACGCGCTGATCGAAGCGCCGGAAGTCAAAGCTTTGAGCTTTGTCGGTTCGACGCCGATTGCCGAATACATCTACGCCGAAGGCACCAAGCGCGGCAAACGCGTTCAGGCACTGGGCGGCGCGAAGAACCACGCGGTGCTGATGCCGGATGCGGATCTGGATAACGCCGTCAGCGCTCTGATGGGTGCGGCGTACGGTTCTTGCGGCGAGCGTTGCATGGCGATTTCGGTAGCCGTGTGTGTTGGCGACCAGGTGGCCGATGCGTTGGTGGCCAAGCTGACTCCGCAGATCAAGGCATTGAAGATTGGCGCAGGTACCACTTGTGGTCTGGACATGGGGCCGTTGGTTACCGGTCAGGCTCGTGACAAAGTCAGTGGCTATGTAGAAGACGGCGTTGCCTCCGGTGCAACCCTGGTCGTGGATGGTCGTGGTCTGAGCGTCGCCGGTCATGAAGAAGGTTTCTTCCTGGGCGGTTGCTTGTTCGATAACGTCACGCCAGAGATGCGTATCTATAAAGAAGAGATCTTTGGGCCAGTGCTGTGCGTTGTCCGGGTGAACAGCCTGGAAGAGGCGATGCAACTGATCAACGATCACGAGTATGGCAACGGCACCTGCATCTTTACCCGTGATGGCGAGGCGGCGCGGTTGTTCTGCGATGAGATCGAAGTCGGCATGGTTGGCGTCAACGTGCCGTTGCCGGTGCCGGTGGCTTATCACAGCTTTGGCGGCTGGAAGCGTTCGCTGTTCGGCGATCTGCATGCGTATGGCCCGGATGGCGTGCGCTTCTACACCCGTCGCAAGGCCATTACTCAGCGTTGGCCACAGCGTGCGAGCCATGAAGCATCGCAATTCGCATTCCCTAGCTTGTAAGTAGAAGGGAAGAAGGCCGAGCCCCTTGGGGCTCGGCCTTCGTGTTTTCGGGCTTTTTTGACCCGTATGACAGAAATGTGAAAATAGGTGTTGACGGCAGATTCTGGAAGTCTATAATTCGCCCCACTTCCGGCGCAGTCGAAACGGAAAACTCCTTGGTAAACAATGAGTTACGCAGTTTTCGGCAGCGAGTTGCTTCAGCTCATCGAAGCCCAG
>NZ_JAGYFZ010000142.1:0-12071 GCF_019946675.1 Pseudomonas sp. BF-B-15 | reverse complement strand
CTTGCCGCGATGGCGAACCGGGAACCACTGCGTGATGTAGTACAGAACGCCCGGGAAGAACCCGGCTTCGGCGGCGCCGAGCAGAAAGCGCATCACGTAGAAGCTGTGCGCCCCTTGAACGAAGGCCATGCCGATGGTGATGGCGCCCCAGGTGACCATGATCCGCGCAAACCAGCGCCGCGCGCCGAAGCGTTCGAGCATCAGGTTGCTGGGGATTTCCAGCAGGAAGTAACCAATGAAAAACAGCCCGGCACCAAGGCCGTAAGCCGCATCGCCGATACCGATGTCGGCGCCCATGTGCAGCTTGGCGAAGCCCACGGCGGAGCGATCCACATAGGCGATCAGGTACAGCAGGATCAGGAAGGGAATCAGTTTCAGCGTGATGCGACGAATAAGCCGCAGTTCCTGGCTCATGAGATCGGTCTCCGATTGTTGTTGTTATAGAACCTCGGGGGACGCCTCTCGCCAAAAACTGCCAGGGCCTTCCCTCCGTTGGAGCGGACTATATAGTAATACTATTTACGCAACAACACTTCCAAACAGATCGAATTGCGCTTATGTTACGCCTCAGCCAGAACAATATAGTCATACAATAAGAGAATCGATCATGTCTGATAAGAAACCCACCCTGCGCTCCGCCCAATGGTTTGGCACTGCCGACAAGAACGGCTTCATGTACCGCAGCTGGATGAAGAATCAGGGCATCGCCGACCACCAGTTCCACGGCAAACCGATCATCGGCATCTGCAACACCTGGTCGGAACTGACCCCGTGCAACGCGCATTTCCGCCAGATCGCCGACCACGTCAAACGCGGCGTGATCGAGGCCGGCGGTTTCCCGGTGGAATTTCCGGTGTTCTCCAACGGCGAATCGAACCTGCGCCCGACCGCCATGTTTACCCGTAACCTGACGAGCATGGACGTCGAAGAAGCGATTCGCGGCAACCCGATTGACGGCGTGGTGCTGCTGACCGGTTGCGATAAAACCACCCCGGCGCTGTTGATGGGCGCGGCCAGTTGCGACGTGCCCGCCATCGTCGTCACCGGCGGGCCGATGCTCAACGGCAAGCACAAGGGCCAGGACATCGGCTCGGGCACGGTGGTCTGGCAGCTCAGCGAACAAGTGAAAGCGGGCACCATCTCCATCGATGACTTCCTCGCGGCCGAGGGCGGCATGTCCCGCTCCGCCGGCACCTGCAACACCATGGGCACCGCATCGACCATGGCGTGTATGGCCGAAGCACTCGGCACTTCCCTGCCCCACAACGCCGCGATTCCGGCGGTGGATGCACGCCGTTATGTGTTGGCGCACATGTCCGGCATGCGTGCGGTGGAGATGGTCCGCGAAGACTTGAAACTGTCGAAAATCCTTACCAAGGAAGCCTTCGAAAACGCTATCCGGGTCAACGCCGCCATCGGTGGTTCGACCAACGCCGTGATCCACTTGAAAGCCATCGCCGGCCGCATCGGCGTGGAGCTGGAGCTGGATGACTGGACCCGCATCGGTCGCGGCATGCCGACCATCGTCGACCTGCAACCCTCCGGGCGCTTCCTGATGGAAGAGTTCTACTACGCCGGTGGCTTGCCTGCGGTGTTGCGTCGCCTCGGCGAAGCCAACCTGATTCCCAATCCAAATGCCTTGACCGTCAACGGCAAGACCCTCGGCGAGAACACCAAGGACGCGCCGATCTACGGCCAGGACGAAGTGATCCGCACTCTCGACAACCCGATCCGCGCTGACGGCGGCATCTGCGTATTGCGCGGTAACCTGGCGCCACTCGGCGCGGTGCTCAAACCGTCCGCCGCCACGGCTGAGCTGATGCAGCATCGTGGGCGTGCGGTGGTGTTCGAGAACTTTGACATGTACAAGGCGCGGATCAACGATCCGGAACTGGACGTGGATGCCAACTCGATTCTGGTGATGAAAAACTGCGGGCCGAAGGGTTATCCGGGCATGGCTGAAGTCGGCAACATGGGCTTGCCGGCCAAACTGCTGGCCCAGGGCGTGACGGACATGGTGCGTATTTCCGATGCGCGCATGAGCGGCACCGCGTACGGCACAGTGGTGTTGCACGTAGCACCGGAAGCGGCGGCCGGCGGGCCTTTGGCAGCAGTGAAGGAAGGTGACTGGATCGAACTCGATTGCGCCAACGGGCGTCTGCACCTGGACATTCCGGACGCCGAACTGGCGGCGCGCATGGCCGATCTGCAACCGCCGCAGCAGATGATCCTGGGTGGATATCGCCAGCTATACATCGACCATGTGTTGCAAGCGGATCAGGGCTGCGACTTCGACTTCCTGGTCGGTTGCCGAGGCGCCGAAGTCCCCCGCCACTCCCACTAACCGCATCTATCCCCTGTGGGAGCGAGCCTGCTCGCGATAGCGATTGAACATTCAACATTAAAGTTGGCTGTCAGTCCGTCATCGCGAGCAGGCTCGCTCCCACATTTGTTCATGCCTACCTCAAGATTGCGCCGCGCCTGCTATCATGCGCAGCACCTCCCCCGCACAGGATCGCGCCGTTCCCCATGGATTACCGCAAACCCTCCGACCGCAAAAGCATGCACTCGCGCATTGTCCAGGAACTGGGCATGCAGATCGTTTCGGGACGCTTCAAACCGGACGACAAACTGCCCGCCGAAGCCCTGTTGTGCGAGGAGTACGCGGTCAGCCGTCCGGTGCTGCGCGAAGCCACTCGCGTGTTGGTCGCAAAAGGCCTGGTGTATTCCCGTCCGCGTGTCGGCACGGTGGTCAAGCAGCGCAAGGAATGGCACATGCTCGACCCGGACGTGCTGCACTGGCTGATGCAAAGCAGCCCGCAGAATCAGTTCTTCGATCTGCTGACCAGCGTGCGCAGCATCATCGAACCGGCAGCGGCGGCCCTCGCCGCGCAATTCGCCACCGACGAAGACATTGCCTCTATTGGCGAAGCCTACCAACGCATGGAAGCCGCGCCGACGCCTGAAGCCCTGTTGCAACCGGACCTGGATTTCCACAGCCGCATCGCCGACGCCACTCACAACGATCTGCTGGCGAACCTGTGCAACATGCTGTCGGTGGCGATTGCCGAAGCGTTGAAGCATTCCAACCAGCGGCCGAACCTGCATGAATTGGCGTTGCCACGGCACAAGGCGATTCTCACTGCCATCGAAAACCGCGATGCGCTGGGTGCCCGGCATGCGACGCTGGTGCAGCTGGACGATGCGCGCAGTGCGCTGAATGTGGTGCTCGGCGCCGATCCCTCATAAAACACGATCCACTGTAGGAGCCGGCTTGCTGGCGATGGCGTCTGTTCAGACGATAAATATGTTGGCTGACCCACCGCCATCGTCGGAACGCCGCCCGCAGCAAGCCGGCTCCTACAAGGGTTACGTTGATCTTCAGATGTAAAAAAGCCGCAACCCTGGTTGCGGCTTTTTCGTTTCTGGCCTGAACGTCGGCCTTAGCCTATCGCCTCGCTCCCTGTGCGGTACCCGGCTACCGCACATCCCTTTCGATTCGGTTTTACGTTGAGGAACCACACATGCAAAGGATTGCATCATGCCCACACCTGCATCACCACCCGCCGCCGCAAGCGACACCGACATCATCGCGTGGGCGGTTCACACCCGATTTAATACCCGACCGACCTTACGCTCGCAAACCGCCCGCCTGCTCAAGGACGGCATTCTGGAAAAATACCCGCAACTGGTGTTCGACCCTGAGCGAACCAAAATTGCCCAACCGATCCCGGATGGCGCCTGGCGGCTGACGCTACTTTTGGACGTGGTACTCGACTACCTGGCCAGCGGCGCATTCCCCGATCTCAGCGAGCAATACGGTCGCAGCTGTTTTTTGACAAACCGTGTCCCCGCGCAACTTACCGTCGACAACACGACATCGCGACTGCCCGACCTGCAAGTGATTGCGCAGGTCATCCGTGAATTACCCGACATTTTCTACATCGGCGCTCAGGAATCATTGGCCGCCTGCTGGAACGAACAGGACGAAGCCGGCGTCAGCCGTTGGCAATGGTTGGGAAACCTGCTCGCCGGCGTATTGAAAACATCCGCAACGCGCCTCGCGGCAAGTGATGCCGAGCAGGCCGGGATTCTATTGGAGCTGGCCCGCCAACCCGACAACCGCGAACGTCTTCAGCGTCCTTGGGCCAAAGGTGCAATTGAAGCCTGCACGCTGCAAGTCACGCTGAGCAGAGGCGACATGTCGTTCACACTGCAGGAGCCGGACATCCTGGTGATTTGCGGCGAAACCCATTTGTTGTGCAGCGTGACCGGCAACATCGAATCGTTCCCGTCCCTGCAAGCCTTCGGTGCCGCATGGGGCGCGCGGTTTCAGCAAGACTTCACGGCGGACTCCATCACCTGGAAACGTTTTGCTCCGGACGGCAACATCTTTGATACCCAGGCAGCTCTGCTGCTGAACCGGCAACTGGAAGATTTGGAGTCGCTCAAACTGCCCGCACACGAAAACGTGGCCAGCCTTGAAAAGCGTTTTGATGCGATCACCGATGTCGCCGCACTGTTTATCGGCAGCGACAACCACCCGACGCACCTTCACGCCCTACAGACAACGATTCCCGAGTGGTTGCAGGGCGCCAGCGCCACTGATCGCATGGCCTGGCGTAAACACACGTTGTCGATGGCCAGTGTCAAACAGCAGACACAGGGGCGCTCGTTGCCCGACGACGTCGTTGACCTTCGCACATTCGCCAGAAATGCGCTGCATGAGCAAATGCTCAAAGACCAGCCCTTGGCACCCGGCTACAAGTCCGATGAACTGGAACTGACCTTTCACGTGCCTTTCGGCGATTTGGGCAGCGGCTACCTCGAACCCGTCAAAATGTCCCTGACCGACCTGGCGATCAACAACCTGGCCGGCAAACCCAAGGGCCGGATGACCCTTCGCCACACCGAAAACCAGCTGATTCAAGACTGGACCACCGAGGCCTATTTGCTGGATCTGGTGAGCCGCGTTGATGTTGGAAAACATTACCCCGAGTACATCGAGGCGCAGTTGCTTGGCAACAGTCCCGAAGCCAATGAGCGACTGCGACTCTTCGGCCTGGAACTGAGCCTGAATTTGCCGCTGCGTGCCCTTGAGCATTCGATCAAAGGTGAGCATGGCTTCACCTTCCTGGGCTATCGATATGTCGATGCAGTCTTCCAGCCGTTGGCCGCCGAGCGCATTGTCGAGGAACAGTCCGTCGTCATCAGGCCATTGGCGTTTCAACGCAAGGTCGGGGCCACGAGTGATGTGGTCAGCAACATGTTCATCATCGAGCCGAAAGACCTGAAGTCGGACGGCCCGCATATTCTTTACCGACCTATGTACTCAGAACCCCTGCACCAATACCCCAGCCGTCAGGACTTGCTGAGGGCCATTGCGCAAACCGGCCCGTTGCAAACCAGCGTGCTGACCTGGTTGCCGGATCGCGCACGGCCGATCTACGACAACAACGGCTTCACCGAACCCCATATTGTCCACTTCCATGCAGGGGACGAATTCACACTGCCTGAAAAGCCCCAACCGGCGATTCTGGCCGGCGACGAAGCGGTTGGCGGCTGGCTCACCGCGCTGGAAGAAGGTCGATTGCTGGCCAGTCTGTTCGTCAGCAATGCACGCACACTGATCGATCTGGCGGATCGGCAATCGGTGTCGAATGCCGAGAGCCGCTGGGCGATCATCCTTGAGGGTGGCTGGCTGGTGTTCAACAACCTGATTCTGCCGTTGTTGCGCGGCCCCGCCATGGTGGTGGGCTGGATGCTGCAAATCGCCCACAGCCTGATCAACGATCTGCCAGCGCTGGACAGTGATGACCCGAAGGCGCGGAATCAGGCATGGATCGATGTGCTGTTGAACATTGGCCTGTTGGTTCTGCATGTCGCTCGAGAGGAAGGATCCCCGGCACTTTCCGACAGCGCAGCGACGCCAGTTCCGGATGCCCTCGCCTCCTTGCGCCGTCCTGCGCAGACATTTTCATGGCCCGCCGAATCGACTATTACCCAGGACACTCCGGGCCTGCCCTCCGAGCCGCCGGGCAGTGGCAAGACCCTGCTCGACTTCAACCAGTCGAGCGCGCGCGATTCGGCAGCGGCCCGACTGTTCAACACGTTACGGGAGGTTCAGGTGCCATGGCCGACACCTCTGCCAGAGCCCGTTACCACCGGCGTCTTCAAAGGTTTGTACCGGATCGGCAATCTTTGGCACGCCACCGTCGCCGGCCTGCTGTTTCGCGTGAGTATCGTGCCCGGGTTCGGTGAGGCGTATCTGATACATCCGGAGCACCCGGATCATCCCGGCATCAAGCTCAAGACCAATGGAGCGGGCCGCTGGACTCTGGATCAAGGGTTGAAACTGGTTGGCGGCGGGCGCAATGCACGGATCAACGCCCAGCGAGAAATCACGCAACAACGCATCAGTCTGCTGGAACTCAATCGTCAGGAATTCGTGGATCAGCAAGTGCGGGTGCAGAAGCGCGTCGACATTGCCGAAAACCTGATGCAGCTGAAAAAGAACGACGCCGCCAGTACAGAGCTCGATCGCGCCACGTACAGGCAACGGTTCGTTGATGAGCTGGACAAACAGACCGAAAGCTACGCCACGCTGCTGGCCGAGAAAAGGGAATTGGCCGAGTTGACCAAATCCGATCCCGATCCTGTGCAGTTGTGCAACCTGTCGGAAAACATCATCAACAACGCCCGCAAACGGATCGTCATTGCTGACTGGGAGCGCGAGGCTGTCAATCAAACGTATGCGGACTTGAGAAATGGCGTCGGGCATTTGCATGACGCGTTGATCCGCGAAGGCGACGCGGTACTGGATCGCTACTTTGAGTTCATGCGCAAAACCTCCGACATCAACGAATCCATGATCAAGCTTCTGGACCAGGTAGACAGCCGACTGCAGGAACTCAAGCAGATCCCTCGCCTGGGCATCGAGTACTGGAAACGACTGACCGGCAACAGGCCCGAAAATGAAA
The DNA here is from genome assembly GCF_019946675.1 of Pseudomonas sp. BF-B-15. Lineage (NCBI taxonomy): Bacteria > Pseudomonadati > Pseudomonadota > Gammaproteobacteria > Pseudomonadales > Pseudomonadaceae > Pseudomonas > Pseudomonas sp. BF-B-15. The sequence continues at coordinate 5,091 of NZ_JAGYFZ010000142.1, read as the reverse complement.
TGACGGCACTGCGCGTCAAGTGCTACCAGTTGAGTATCTTGCGCCTGCTCAGCCTCAAGGCCCTCGGAAGCAGCACCATGGGTGTGCTCGAACACACCCTCAGCCCATTACTGCTGCTGTCTCGCTCGCATGCCGAACTGCAAACGGAACACACCTACACCAACAGCGATCGGATCTCCGTTCTGGAGAACCTGGTCGATCAGTACAACAAGGCACAGGACGGCCTTGAGGCGATAGGCATTTTCAGCACAGATGAACTGCAGGCACACCCCTTCAATCGCCTGCGCGAGCTCATTCACCAACTGCGTATCGATGCCGAACGACGTCTTGCGGAAGCGCTTCAACTGTTGCCGCAACCGGAGGAGCCTTCAACATCAGCTTCCGGCCCCAAGCCGCCGATGAAGCGTCCCTATTCATGGTCCAGTCGCAAGCGGGTGATCAAAACCGCTAAAGGCACATTGATCGGCGATCTTCGACAACGGGTCGCTCACCAGGAAGGAGACATTGTCGACATCAACCATCCGTTCGAAGAAAGGGCACTGGCTTCGTTCCACGAGCACGAGCCCAATGTCTGGGTAGAAATCGTCGATGCCAGACCCGCAGCTACCAAGGCAACGCACCCCTATCAGCAGCTCAAGGGCGATGCCCGCAAGGCGTTGGCCGATGTCGATAAAAACGTGCAGAAGATCGAGGGTTACGCGCAGCGCGCCAGTTCTCCCAAGGAAATCGAAGAGCAGTTGCAACGGGAAGCACAAAAACTGATCGGGTACGCCGATGGACTGGAACAGCACGAAAGTCCTCCGGCCAACCGCGAAACAGACGTTTCGCTGATCAGCGGACTCCGCGACAAAGCGCTTATCCTCGACAACAAGGCCACCGAACTTCGCACCCGCATGACACTCGCCCGACCGCCCAGTAGCGAGGGGGTGGAGTATCTGCTGCGGCACAAAGAAATTTTTGCGCGAATCAACGGCAACCGGGTTCAGCTGAAAACCGGGCGGCGTGACTTCATGCAAGAGTACGCTTTGTTGAATAAAGACAATCAACCCTGGTGGTACGGGCATTTTCACTACGCCAACGCGGATGATGCCAAGGCTGACTACACCCAGGCGCACTTGAAAACCAGGGAGCAACGCTTCGAAACCTATGAATCGGCCATGGCCAAGGCCAAGGACCCGAAGCAGAAAATCGAAATTCATCACGGAATCATCAGCAAGGAACTGGCGAACAGCGATTTTCTACCGTTGCAACCCCGCTGAGTTTTTCAATCGCCCATAAAAAAGCCGCAACCCAAGGTTGCGGCTTTTTGGTTTTGCCTGAGGTTTAGTGAGCGAACAACGAGTTACCCTTCTGCCCCGCCAGTTTCTCCGGTTTGATCAGGAAACGAGCCAGCGCCGGCAGCAGCCACAACGCGCCGAACATGTTCCAGAGCAGCATGAAGGTCAGCATCAGGCCCATGTCGGCCTGGAACTTGATGGCTGAGAAGATCCAGGTGCACACGCCGATCGCCAGGCACAGGCCGGTGAACAATACGGCTTTACCGGTGGACTTCAGCGTCTGGTAGTACGCCTCTTGCAACGGCAGACCGGCACGCAGGAAACTTTCCAGGCGGCTGTAGATGTAGATGCCGTAGTCCACGCCAATCCCCACGCCCAACGCCACTACCGGCAAGGTCGCGACTTTGACGCCGATGCCCATGAAAGCCATCAGGGCGTTGCCGAGTACCGACGTCAGCACCAGTGGCAACACGATGCACAAGGTCGCCGCCCAGGAACGGAAGGTGATCATGCACATGGTCGCGACGCAGATGTAGACGAGGATCAGGATGGTCAGCTCGGATTCCTTGATCACTTCGTTGGTGGCCGCCTCGATGCCGGCGTTACCTGCCGCAAGGATGAATTCCAGGCCTTCCTTGTTGTTTTCCTTGGCGAAGTCCTGCACCGCATGAACTGCGCGATCCAGCGTGGCAGCCTTGTGATCGTTGAGGAACACCAGCACTGGCGCCAGGGAGCAACTGTTGTTGTACAGGCCGTCAGCGCGGGCGATGGAGTTGTTCAGCACGTCCGGGTTGCGCGACAGGGTTTCCCATTTCAGGTTGCCCTCGTTCATGCCCTTGATCATCTGCTTGGACACAGTCACCAGCGAGATAGCCGACTGCACGCCCTCGGTGTTCTGCATCTTCCACATCAGTTCGTCGATGGGTGCCATCGCTTCATAGCGCGAGCAACCTTCGGACTTGGTCTTGACCATCACCACCAATACGTCGGAACTGGTGGAGTAGTTGCTGATGATGAAGTTGTTGTCCTTGTTGTAACGCGAATCCGGACGCAGCTCTGGAGCACCTTGGTCGAGGTCGCCGATTTTCAGGTTCTGGCTGTACCAGAGGCCGCCACCGAAGGCCAACAGGGCCAACACGATCGACACCGGGGCAACTTTCGGGCTGGCGAAGTTGGACAGCAGGCGCCAGAACGGGTGTTCGCGGTGCGCGTCTTTCTTGCTGCGCTCGACGGCGCGCTTGCTGATGCCGACGTAGGAAATTGCCACCGGCAACAGGATCAGGTTGGTGAACACGATCACCGCCACACCGATGGATGCGCCGATGGCCAGTTCGCGAATCACGCCGATGTCGATGATCAGCAATGTGATGAAGCCCACCGCATCCGCAAGGATCGCGATCATCCCCGGCAGGAACAATTGGCGGAAGGTGCGCCGCGCCGCAGTCAACGCGTTGTCGGCCTCACTGGACTGCAAGGCGATACCGTTGATCTTTTGCACGCCGTGGGAAATACCGATGGCGAAGATCAGGAACGGCACCAGCATCGAGTACGGATCCAGCCCGAAGCCGAAGAAGTGCATCAGGCCGAGCTGCCAGATCACCGCCACCAGCGTCGTGCTCAACACCGCCACGGTGCTGCGCATGCAGTTGGTGAACCAGTACAACAGAATCAGGGTGATGACGAAGGCGACACCGAAGAACATCACCACCATCACCAGGCCATCGATCAGGTCGCCGACTTTCTTGGCGAAACCGACGATGTGGATCTGCACGTTGGGGTTCTGTTTCTCGTACTTGTCGCGGATCTTTTCTTCCAGCTCGTGGGAGAACTTGCGATAGTCCAGGGCCAGCAACTTGCCTTGGTCCTGCGGGTCCGGGTAGGACTCCAGCAGCGGGATATCGACGATGCTCGACTTGAAGTCGTTGGACACCAGGCGCCCGACCTGACCGGACTTGAGCACGTTGTTGCGCAACAAATCGAGGCTTTGCTGGGAGCCGTTGTAGCTCTGCGGGATCACTTCACCCCCGGCGAAGCCCTCCTCCGTCACCTCGGTCCAGCGTACGCTCGGGCTCCACAGCGACTTGAGGCCGGAACGGTCGACGCCGGAGATGTAGAACACCTCGTCGTTGATCTGACGCAGGGTCTCCATGTACTCCTTGGAGAAGATGTCGCCGTCGGTGGCTTCAACCGAAATGCGAACGGTGTTGCCCAGGTTCGCCAGGTCGTTGCGGTGCTCCATCATCTTTTGAATGAACGGATGCTCGAGCGGGATCATCTTTTCGAAACTGGTGGACGGCCGAATCAGCGTCGCTTGCCAGAACAGGAAAATACTCACCAACAGACAGATCACGATCACTGCCGGGCGGTTGTTGAAAATCAGGCGTTCAAGAAACGTCGCCTTGTCTTGGTGATGGCTGCTCAAGGATGTCATAGACCCGCCTTCTTATTATTTGCCCGGCTCATTTGGACGACCCGTTTTTTCCATTCTCTGCACCGGCGCCGGTTGGCGAGGTAACGCGAACGCCGCCCTGTCCTGCCAGAACCAGATTGCCGTCGCCCGCCGCAGTCACCGCCGAAACGGAAATGCGATCCGGACGGTTGAACACGCTGAAGGTTTCGCCGTTGTCGTTGCTGCGGATCACCGAGCCACCGTTGCCGACGATCACGATGGAACCGTCGTCGAGCAAGGTCGCACCGGACAGGCCGAACTCCAGCGCGCCACGGGTGGCTTTCAACTCGACCGGCTCCCAGGTGGCGCCGAAATCGGTGGAGCGGAACAGGTTGCCCCGCAGCCCGTAGGCCAGCAGCGTGTTGGCCTCGGCGGTGCCGATCACGCCGAACAACGAGCCTTCATAGGGGCCTTCGAGTTTTTCCCAGGTCTGCCCCCAGTCGGAGGAACGGAACATGCTGCCCTGCTCGCCGACGATGAACAGCCCGGCATCCTTGATCGCTGCAATGGCGTTGAGGTGGTACTGGTCTTCGTTGTCCAGGCGGTCGCTGGCGTCTTCCCAGGTCTTGCCGCCGTCGGTGGTGGCCACCAGCGCGCCGTAAGCGCCCACGGCAAAGCCGTTGCTGGCGTCCTGGAACCAGACGTCGAGCAGGGGCGATTCGCGTTTCAGGTCTTCATATTGTTTGGTCCAGGTGACGCCGCCGTCCTCGCTGGCGAGGATCTGCGCGTCATGCCCGACGGCCCAGCCGTGTTTGTCGTCGACAAAATAGACCGAGGTCAGCAGTGCCCGGGTCGGCACCTTGGCCTGGGTCCAGGTCGCGCCCTGGTCATCGGAATACAGGATGTGCCCGCGATCCCCGACTGCCACCAGGCGCTTGCCGGCGTGCACGACGTCGAGCATCAGGCTTTTGCTGGCTTTGGCGGATTCAACGGAATAGACAACGTCGGTGGCTGGCGCCGCATTGGCCAGCGCAGGTGCCGACAACACGGCACAGCCCAACAGCGAGAGCGCTGTAGCCAGCAATGCGAATTTGCGCAGTGCCGGCGGGCGGCAGATACCCACACCCATGACAGGCTCACTCATAGACCTTCCCCCATTATTATTGTTAGGTCGTTCAACCTTTCAGGGCGCCGTAAGGGGTGCTCATCGGGATTGGATGGTTAGGAGCATAGTCCTGAAACCCGCAATCCAGAGCCCCTTCGGAAGCTGGCTTATCCTATCGGGGTTTGGAAAGGTCTGACAATCGACGCCACGTTATCTTTTGTTAACCTGGGGGGATGGGGGTTTTTCTGAATGTTGGGGTATCAGGTGGGGTGATTTGGGGTTTGTGGTTGGTGTTTTGTGTACATATCCATTTTTGCGGT
>NZ_JAGYFZ010000141.1:0-12223 GCF_019946675.1 Pseudomonas sp. BF-B-15 | reverse complement strand
GTTCGTCTGGTATCCAGGCAACGCGTAATAGCGAAACGCTGTAATGCCGGGCCTCTGCCGGCCGTTTTCAACGATTGGTACGGAAGTTGCCGACTCCCCCGTCAACTGACCCACCCCCCCAAGGGGCAGGTCTCTGATAGAGGGAATACTCATGCACCCTTTACTGTCCAAAACCACGATCGCCCTGGTCGTGTCCGCTCTGGCCCAAGGCGTCGCCCAGGCAGCGCTGTTTGCTGTCGACCCCGGCCCCTATGTTCCCGCCAACGGTAACTTCGCTTCCTGGTATCAGGACACCCACGGTCGAACCCTCGACTTGTGCCTGTCCAAGGCCGTCAGCTCCAGAGTTCCGAGTGCGCCCGGCGCACCGTCCTACATGTGCCTTTTGAATCCGAATCCCGGCATTTTCGATGACACTCAACCCATCGTTTTCCCGACCAACTTCCCCGACGAAGCGTTCTGGTTCACCGGCGACGGATCCATCGTCGATGCCGCACGGGGCATCGACCTGACCTATGTCAGCGCCGTTGAAGCCGCGTTCAGTGGTGGCGACCCGCTGGAAGGCGACCAGGTCAGTTTTGGCCGTATCCGTATTCGGGTCGACGTGCCCACGGCAGGCACCTATGTCATCACCCACCCTTACGGCGTCGATGTCTTCAACGTCGATACCCCCGGGCGCCGCGCGATCAACATGACCCGGGACATCGGCATCGGCTCGCCGAAAACCTACGACGGTGCGCTCAAAGCGGACATCGGCCCCTTCCTGCGCAGCCTCAACGGCCCTTACGTCGAGCCCAACCCGGTTACCGGTTCAACCGACACGTTCGTGGGCGATCCGAACCTGGAAGAGGCTTTCACAGGCAGCCCTTTCAATACCAACTACATCCGCATTGAAGGGCCTAACGGACTGGACTTGCGCACGACGGTGATGGCCATTTCCGGCAAATTATCGACGCTCGTTCGCCCCACTCCGATCATTGCCGAACGCAGCACCTATTCGCGCACAGCCGGCGCCAGCGCCCCGGTGGCCCACCAGGATGTTTTCGTCATGGCCCCGCCACCACCGGCCACCGTGACCCTGGACAGCAACACCCCGGTGTTGAACCTGATCGAGGCCAACACCACCGGCCACTGGTACGCCCAGTCAGCCACCAACCCGACGTTGCCGAGCAGCTTGCTGGTGACGGCCGACAATCATCTGGCCATCCCTACCAGCACGCCAACCTCCTTGTCCATGCCGCTGACCGACCTGGTGGTGATTTCACGGGCCGAGTACAGCCTGAGCAGCGGGCAAATCACGGTAGTGGCCTCGACCAGCGATGAAACATCGCCGCCGATTCTCACCGCCACCTCCGGCACGGGTGTCGCCATCGGCGCCCTCAGTGGCAGCGGCGCAGAGAAATCCCTGTCGACCGGCATCTCGCCGATTCCACCGGCCAAGGTTCAGGTGACGTCATCCAATGGCGGCAGCGATACCGAAGAAGTGGTCATCGTGCAATGAACGCTCTCATGCCCAGATCCGCATCAGGAGGCATCATGAACAAGTGGCCACGCTTCGCGCTCAAGGCGCTCGGGCTGACTCTTTCGCTGTCCGGCAGTGCGTTCGCGCAACTCAATGCCGTCGATACCGGCCCCTACACTTTCGCCACAGGGAAATTCCCCATGTGGTATCAGGACAGCAACTTGCTGTCGCTGGAACTGTGCCAGTCACGGGCTACCAGCACGCGGGCACCGGGTGCTCCTGGCGCCCCCGCCTATATGTGCATCCTGAATCCGGAGCCCGGCATTTTCGACGACACCCTGCCGATGGTGTTCCCGGATAACTGGCCACCGGAAGCGTTCTGGTTCCTCGCCGAGACCAGCATCAACGATGTTGGAGGTTATGGCGTGGATGCCTACGTGGCCGGGATTGAAGCGGCGTTCGCTGCGGAAAACCCTGTCGACGGCGATCAGGCCAGCTTCGCGCGGATTCGCATGCGGGTGAACATACCTGTCGCGGGCACCTACACCATCACCCACCCGTACGGCGTGGAAACAGTCAACGTCACCACACCGGGCCGCCGGGCGATCAACATCACCCGCGACATCGGCATCGGCGCACCGGGCAACTTCGCCGGGGCACTCAACGGGGAGGTCGGGCCATTTCTGCGCAGCGTCAACGGGCCGTACACCGAAGTGAATCCGGACACCGGCGCCATCGAGACATTCGTGGGTGATCCGAACCTCAGCGAAGCGGTCACCGGCAGCCCGTTCAACAATAACTTCCTGCGTGTCCAGGGTCCGGCCGGGACCATTCAGACCAACCTCTTTACCGTGTCCGGCAAAGTCCTCGACAGCCGTGCGCAAACCCCTGTGGAAATCGGCCGCGCCACTTACCGCCGCCTCCCGACAGGTCCGGGCACGAGCAGTACCCGGGTCGAAGTCTTCGGCAAATCGGCCATCAGTTCGAGCCTGTGCTTCCGTGAAACCGTGCCTCTGGTTCCCGGGCCACCGCAATCGCCCTGCCTGGTCACCATGCTTGGCAACAACACCGGTCAGTTCTTCGGCCATCGTTTGACAGGCAGCACGGTTCCTCCGGTGGTCGTGGTCACCGCGACCGACCCGAGTGGCACCAACCGGCCAACGGCAGTGTCGAGCAAAGTCACCGACATCGTGAAAATCCAGACCGCACGCTACAACTGGAGTAATCACAGCCTGCTGATCGAAGCCACCTCGTCAGACGAAGTCGTGGTGCCGGACATGGTCGCCCAGGGCTTCGGACGGCTGACGAAAACCGGCACCTTGCAACGCCTGAGCGTTGCCGATCTGTCGCAGCCACCGGCCAGTGTCACGATCAAATCCGCCGCCGGCGGCAACGACACCGAACCTGTGGTGGTGATCGGCACACAACCGAACAGCGGTGAAAACGAGGCGCCGCTGGCCGTTGCCGACACCGGCAGCACCAGCTTCGGGGTGCCGATCACCCTCAACCTGCTGGCCAACGACAGCGACCCGGACGGCAACACGCCATTGAGCATCGTCGCGCTGACCTCACCGGCCGCCGGGCAAGGCACCGTGGCGATGAGCGGCACGACCGCCGTGGTCTACACACCGCCCCCCGTAGTCACTGCGCCGCTGACCACGACCTTCACCTACAGAGCTCAAGACATCAAAGGCCTGGCCTCGGTCACTCCGGCGACCGTGACCATCACCGTGGCGCCTAACCGGCCACCGGTGGCCGTCGCCGACAGCGTCGCAACCCTGGGCGTGGCGATACCGATCAGTGTGCTGGCCAACGACACCGATCCGGAAGGCAACGTGCCGCTGGCGGTCGCCAGCTTCACGCAACCACCGAACGGTCGCGGCAGCGTCAGCAGCAACGGTACGGTGATCACATACACCCCACCGGCCAACTTCACCACGGCGTTCACCACGACCTTCACCTACTTCGCCCGGGACAGCTTCGGCGCCCAGTCGACGGCACCGGCGACGGTCACCGTGCAAGTCTCGCCACGGCCACCGGCAGAAACCTTCACGGTGACCACGGCAACGGTGTCGGCACGCTCCAACAACCGCTTCACCTGGGACTTCGCGGGCACCTCATCGGTGACCACCGGCAACGTCGTCACCATCCGGGTGAGCACCCCAACCGGGTTGGCAACCCTGGGCACTGCCACGGTGGCGGTGACCGGTCGCTGGCGGCTGACGGTGAACAACACCACCACGGTGATTCCATCGGCGAACCCGACGGCCACCATCACCTCGTCCCAAGGCACCGTGCGCACCGTGACGGTGATCTCCAACTGAGCCTTGGCCCCATCGGTCACGTGGCCGATGGGGCTGGCCTCTTGCGAAAGGACATTCTCATGAAAACGTCGACCGCCGCCCTGCTCTGCCTGCTTCTGCTCTGCAGCAGCGCGGGCGTGCGCGCCGACGATCTGATGGAGAACGATGACCTGGGCCCCGGCACCGACCTCGGCGAGTTGCCACCGCCGGTTGGCCAGCACGCGCGGATCGACCAGAACGGCCAGGCCAACGTGGCGCTGCTGCAACAGAACGGCCAGTCGCTGCTCGGCACCATCGTCCAGTCGGGGAGCAATCAGGAAGCCTACATCCTGCAACAAGGCAGCGACCTGATGGCAATGATCACTCAGCAAGGCTCCGGCAACTCGGCCTCGATCACCCAGACCGGCAGCCAGAACCGCGCGCAGATAGCCCAGAACGGCAATAACAACGACGCCAGCATCGACCAGGCCGGCACGGGGCTTTCCAGCGCCGTGACCCAATCGGGAAACGGCATGAGCGTTTCAGTCAAACAATACCGCTAAAGCACCGCACCACATGGAGGTTTCATCATGTTCAAACTGACGCCCCTCACCGCCGCGATCCTGGTCATTGCCAGTGCCCATGCGTTGGCCAACGACAGCATTTCCACCCAGGACCAGGTCGGCACCGCCAACATCGCCAATGTGAAACAGACCAAGGCCCCCTACAGCACCGCCACCCAGCAGCAACTCGGCGAGGGTAACGATGCGGCCGCCGTGCAGGACTCGGCCACCAGCACCATCGACCAGAACCAGGTCGGTGAATACAACGCCGGTTACGCCGAGCAATTGTATGAAGACAACAGCACCATCACCCAGAAACAGACCGGCAGCTTCAACACCAGCCATGCCAGTCAATCGATCGGCGCGGGCGGCGGCGAAGTGCTGCAACAACAGGAAGGCAGCGGTAACTTTTCGTTCGTCTATCAGGACAGCCAGGAGGGCACTTCCGGTCAAACCTTCCAGTACGGCGACAGCAATGAAGCCAACATCGAGCAGATCCAGCCCGGCATCGGCAACATGGCAGTGATCATCCAGTACGGCACCACCAACTACGCCACCGCCGAACAGATCAACCACATGGGCGGCCAGATCGACATCAACCAGTCCGGCGCCAACAACTATGCCTACGGCGACCAGCGCAACGGCGACGGCGGCAACCTGACCATCAACCAGAACGGCGACGGTAACGGCACCGAAATCTGGCAAGACGGGCAAGCGGGCAGCACGGCCTCCGTCGACCAGATGGGCGAGACCAACGAAACCGTGGTCGACCAGAGTTTCGGCGAAAACAACACCGCCCAGGTCTTCCAGGTCGGCAACCTCAATGCGATCTACGCCGACCAGTTCGAGTCCACCGGCTCGACCCTGGCGCTGTACCAGACGGGTACGGGCAACGTGCACTTCACCTATCAGTCCGGCGAAGGCCATTCGCTCACCGCGACGTCGGTGGGTAGCGACAACAAGGTCTACGCCAGCAACTGGAAAGGCCCGCAAAAAGGTGGTCAATTTGGCAGCAACCAAAGCGCAACCATCACTCAGAACGGCAAGGAAAACATTGCCAACTTCACCCAGGACGGCGTCGGCCACGTCATGACCACCAGCCAGACCGGCATGGGCAACAAAACCATCGTCAGCCAGGCGGAGAACTACAACGAGCTGTACTTCGATCAGAACGGCACCGACAACGTCCTCATCGCCGACCAGCGCGGCACCACCAACCTGGTCGAGGGCAGCAGTAACGGCATGAACAACCGTAGCGAATTCGACCAGTCCGGTACCAGCAACCTGGCCTCTACCAGCCAGTGGGGCAACGATAACAAGATCACTCTGAAACAGACCGACAGCATGAATGTGGCGTATGTGACCCAGAGCGGGATCGGGAACATTGCCAATGTTGATCAGAGTGGCGTGACGCAGATGGCGACCATTCAACAGGTGGGTATGGATAACCAGGCGACGGTGTTGCAGCAGTAATTGCAGGGGTATAAAAAACCGCGGATCTTGAGGGGGGCGCGGTTTTTTTGTGGCCTGCTTTCTGTAGGAGCCAGGCTTGCCGGCGAAGGCGTCTTGACAGGCGACGATTATCTTTCAGGTGTACATATCCATTGCTGCGGTAACGGCCACTATGGGTTTCGCCCTTACGGCGAGTCACTTGGAGAAGCGCCAAGTAACCAAGCGCTCTTGCCCCTTTCGTTCGGTGCCTCGCCTAGGCTCGGCATGCCCTCGCTCCGGTCCTGCTCCGTGGGCCCGCCGCCATCGGCCATCCCTGGCCGGGGGCGGCTAACCCGGCATCCATGCCGGGTTGCCCACTGCGCAGAACCTCCACTCGGCCTCTCGAGGGGGCGCTCAGATCAAAAGCGGAAGGCGAGCTAACGCTCGGCCTGAAGAGTGCTGGAAATCAAAAGCAAATGCAGATCCCTGTAGGAGCCGGCTTGCTGGCGATGGCGGTGGGTCAGTCGACGCATTTATCGCCTGAAAGGACGCCATCGCCAGCAAGCTGGCTCCTACAAGGGAAATGCATATGTGTTGGATAAATACGATCCCCTGTAGGAGCCGCCCGCAGCAAGCCGGCTCCTACAGGGGGTGGGGGCATTCGTGAGTGAAGGGTTGGCTGCCAAGCCGCCTTCGCGAGCAAGCATCGCTCCTACGAAGAGCCAAGCAACGCACCCGCCCTTCACCACTCATCAGGCCGAGCGTTAGCTCGCCTTGCGCTTTTGATTTTGATCTGCCCGCCCCTTCGGGAGGCCGAGTGGAGGTTCTGCGCAGTGGGCAACCCGGCATGGATGCCGGGTTAGCCGCGCACGGCCATGGATGGCCGATCGCGGCGGGCCCACGGAGCAGGACCGGAGCGAGGGAACGCCGAGCCTTAGCGAGGGGCCGGACGCCGGGGCGAGACCTTTTGGTTCCTTTTGGGGCGTTTGCCAAAAGGGACTCGCCGTAAGGGCGAAACCACAAGTGGCCGTTACCGCAGCAATGGATATGTACACCCGAAAGAAAATGGTCGGTCATGAGGCCGCCATCGCCGGCAAGCCGGCTCCTACAGAGTTCCGGGTCTGGCCTCGGTCACTCTTCTTCAGGCACCACCTTGTTCTGGGTCAGATACCGGTCAAGCGTCTCACCGCTCTCAGGCGAATTATCCCCCGCCACCTGCCACAAACGCCGCTCGATCCCCTGCGCCAGAAGATGCCCCACCGCCGCCTCGATCGCCGACAACACACACAACTGCGCCGGCTCGTTCGTGGTGTAGCCAACCTCCGCCTCAAGCAACTTCTTGAACTCGATAAACTTGAACACCCCGGCACTACGGCCCACGGAGTAAATCGTCTTGCTGGTCATCACATTGGCCAGCACCTGCCCACTGCGCACATCCACCGCCCGCAGGTTCACCGTGACCTGATCCACCCGATACTCCCGGGAAATATCGATCCCCAGGTAACGCGCCCCTTCCCCGCCGCTTTTCACATTGGTGTCGTACGCAATAATCCCGCCCTCAAGCATCATGTTCGCCGCTTGCAACGGCGGCAGTTCGCCCTGGATATTCACCGGCGTGTTCGGTTTTTTCTGCGAGGCGCGGATAATCTTGCGTTCGGTCAGCAGGTTCTGCAGCCCCTCCCGTTCCAGCACCACAAACCAGCCGCTGGCCTGCAACGCATCCATCAGCATGCTCGCTGCGCCTTGAGTGACGCTGGTAGAAAACGAACTGGCCGGGGTCGGTTTGTATTGCCCGGTCTGGTCGCGAAAACCGTACACCACCGCCATCAACCGGCCCTTGGGTCGTGGCATGTTGATCAAGTCGTAGTAAGTCGAAGCCCTCGGGGTCAGCGTCGGGGTTTCGGTGTCCTGCTCAGCCCCGATCGGCTCGCGCAGACTGCACCCCTGTAACGCCGCCAACATCAGCCCTAGCACCATTATTCTTTTCATATCCTTCCCTCCCCATCAACCCGGATCCCTTCAAGGGGCCAGGCCGCTCACCTGAATTTCGGAGACTTCACCGGTCGCTCGGTCGGTCACGACGATGGTCAATTGGCCGGAGTCGTCGACCACGTTGACGATAAAAGCGTCGGTGGTCAGGCTCCCGGTGTTGCCCGCGGAAATGTTGTCCAGCAACTGCCCTAGCAACCGCGACTGCAACTGACTGGAGAACCGCTCCAGCGCCGAAGTGCCGGCCGCGGCGGTGCGTTTTTTCAAGTCAGGATCGTCGTAATCGTTTTGCGCCTGGGCGTTGTTGAGCAGCCAGGTCCCGTTCAGCGGGTTGCCGCCAAACGAGGGGTTGATGGGCGTGTAGACCAGCTCGGTGGCCTGGACCAGGCCACAACTGCCGAGCCCGACCAACCAGATGCCTGCCCTTGAAAACAGGCGGTGCTGCGAGAACGTTGTGGTTTTCATAGTTCGTCCCTCTCAAGGTCCGTTGTGTCCTGCAACAAGGCTTCCAGCTTGCGCTGGACGATCTGCCCGCGGACCCAGTCGGCGGCGTCATAGGCCTCTTCCTTGAGTTCCACGGTGTTCGGCGGCAAAAAACGCCGGTAAACCAGACGCTGCTGATATTCCACAGTGACCAGGGCGCCCCACCGCGCCGAAGGTCGTTCGCGTACCACCAGGTTGAAATCCATCGGGCTGGTGGCGCGCAGGCGTTCACTGAACGAGTAGTAAAAGTCGTGACCGATGTGCGAGATCGTGTCATCGACGATGAACCCCATCATTTCGTCCTCTTCGCCGGCCGTGGCGGCAGCAGACGCCAGCATCAGGATCACGGCCACGCAGAATCGATTCATGGCTGCAACGCTTCGGGCGATTGTGACTGGCCCTTGGCAGGTCCCGATGTGCCCTCGAGAAAGGCTTTCTCGGCCACGAACTGCCAGTCCTTGTAACTCGCCATACCGGCAAAATCCGACCACTGAGAGGGGAAGTCCGCCTGCTTGAGCGGCGTGTCCGTGGAGGCGCTGTTGAGGCCGGTGATGCGGCCATCGAAACCGCGCATCAGGCTCCATTCTCCGCCGCCGATCGGGTCCGGATACAGCTGCCGGATATGGTGTTTTGGGCTGGGAAAACGCTCGTCCTGCAACAGGTCTACCAGCTCCTTCGGGTATTGCGCCAAGCCTGGTGAACTGCGGTAGTAGCTGCGCAATGCCTGGGCGTATTGCGTGCCGACCCAGAGCAACTGGCGCTCACGATCACGGCGCGAGAGGGTCGACCACAACTCGCCGGCAGTGGCCAGGCCCATGCCCATCAGCATGATCAGGAACAGCACGCCCAGGTAAGTGAAACCGCCCTCGTTCGAAGGTTTACCACTCGGAATAGAGGCTGCCATCACGCGCCCTCCCTGTGGCCCCGCTTTTGATATCGGCGACGCCACCCGGTACGCCGTCCGGTGGTGCGACCATGACCCAGAGGTCCTTGCGTTCGGCAATCGGATCCATCGGCGAGTTGCGCAGGTAGCGTTGTTCCACCAGTTGCTCAAGGGAATCGGGATAACGCCCGGTGTCGCCGTAGTAGTGATCCAGGGCTTCGCGCATCACCGACAGGCTCTGGCGCAGCGTGGTCTCTTTCGAGGCCTCGAGGCTGTTGAAATAACGTGGCAAGGCGATGGTCATCAGGGTTGCGATGATTGCCATGACCACCATCAGTTCCAGCAGGGTAAACCCCTTTTCCCGACGCATAAGCTCACCACTCCCGGTAGGCGATGCCGTTAAGCCCTTTGCCCCGCGCCTGGGAGTAAACGTCAAAGACGTCTTGGCCCTCACGCGGGTTTTGAGCCGTGCTGTCATAGGAGCGCAAACCCCAGCCGCCGTCGTCGTCACGCTTGACCGGCTTCAGCGGGTCATGGGGCACGCGCCGCAGAAAATAAAACTTGGCCCCCTTGGCGCTGCGCACATCGCGCACCCCCTCCACCAACACTTTCAGGTTCGGCGGATAGCCGCTGCTGTTCAGGGACTTCTCGATGTAACCGGCGTCGAATGCGCGTTTGTAAGCGTCGATGGCATCGCGAATCTGGTACAGCGCGGTGCGCAGTTCCTGCTCTTTGCCCCGGCGCACCACTGTCTCGGTCAGCGGCGCGGCCATGCCGGCCAGCAAGCCGATCAGGGCCAGCGTCACCACGACTTCGATCAGGGTAAAACCGCGTTGCGAGGCGCTCATGATCAAGGCTTCTCGATAAACACTTGAGTGGTTGAGGCCGCCACCGGCCGATCGATGTGCTCGTTCTGAATGGGCGGTTCCATCTGCCGGTCCGGTGCCTGAATGCGCATGCTGGTTTCGGTGCCGGTCGGGAATTCCATGTCCGACGGGCTCTGGTACGGCAGGTTGCGCACGATCCGTGGCGTGATCGACAGCACCAGTTCCGATTTGCTGACGTTGTCCTTGTTGCTGCCGAACAACCGGCCCAGGCCAGGAATGTCGCCAAGCCCCGGAATCTTGTTGCCGGTGGCGCCATGGTCGTTGCGCATCAGGCCGGCGAGAATCTGGGTTTCGCCGTCATGCAGGCGCAGGGTGGTCTGGGCGTTACGGGTATCGACCTGCACCGGAATCGTGCCCTGGCGGGTCGGTTCCAGTGGCGTGGCGTTACTCACTTCCAGCGCGATTTTGATTGCCACTTCGTTGTTCAGGTGCACGGTCGGCTGCACTTCCAGCTTCAGACCGACGTCCAGGTAGGTGACGCTTTCGGTGATCACCGGGCCTTGGGTCGACGGCACCGACGTGGCGCTGATGATCGGCACGCGCTGACCAATGTGGATGCGCGCCTGCTCGCGGTTGCTGACACGAATCACCGGGCTGGCCAAGGTGTTGATGTCGTTGTCCTGGGCATTGATCTTGGCTTGCGGCGAAGGCGAGATGGTGATCCGGCTGGAGTCGATGCCTTTCAATTGATCGAGAATCTGCACCGGCGAACCGTCGCCGTTGACCACGCCGAAGGTGTTCGGCCATTGCAGGCCAAGGTCGAGAATCCGTTGGGTGGCAACCTCCATCACCTCCACTTCCAGCACCACTTCGGGGTTGGACTGGTCTTGCGATTGCAGGAGTTTTTCCGCCATGCGGATCGCGTCTTCGGAGTCGCGCATGGTCAGGGTGTTGAGGCGCTCATCGACAAACACGTCGCGGGTCTTGAGCATGGTTTTGATCATGTTCAGCGCGGTGTTGGCATCGATGCTGGTCAGGTAGAAGGTGCGCATCACCAGCTCCTGGTAATCCTTGAGCTTTTGCGGTGAGTCCGGGTAGATCAGCAAGGTGTTTTCGTTCACCACTTTCTGATGCAACTGGTTCTGTTGCAGCAGCAGTTCCACGGCGTCTTCGATGCGCACGTCACGCACGAAGATCGTGGCTTTCATGTCCGGGCGCAGGTCCTTGTCGAAGATGAAGTTCAACCCGGCGACCTGGGACAGCACCTCGAAAATGGTTTTCAGGTTGGCGTCGCGAAACTCCAGGGTCACGGGCCGTTCCAGGCGTGTGCGCAGTTGTGGGTACTGGATGACGTTGCGGCTCTGGACCAGACGGATGTTGCTTTGCAGTTCCAGGGCGCCTTCATTTTTCGGGTCCAGTTCGAGGATCTGTTTGACCTGACGGTCGGCCCCGTAGATGTCGCCGCGACGCAAGTCGCCACGGGCCAGCTCGAGTTTTTCATCGAGGCTGCGCATGTAGTCGAGCTGGCGCATTGCATCCTGGGCACGCCGGTTGTTCGGCTCGATGGTCAGCACCCGGTTGTAGCTGACGCGCGCGGCGGCGAAGTCCCGGTGCGAACGGTCGGTGTCAGCCTCGGTCAGCAGCGCGGTAATCGCCTTGGCGTGGGCGGAGTTGCGGGCCAGGTGCAGTTCGGTATTACGAGGGTTTTCCCGCAGCCCTTCTTCAATACGCGCCAGGCCGGCCTCGTATTGTCCCTGCTCGATCAGCTCGGACGCTTCCTTGTTGGCGACCTGGGCAGAACTGCACGCCACCAGCCCGGCACACGCACAGCAAAAGCTCATCAGCAAACGGGATCTATTCATGGCGTGCTCCCCATAGACAAGGTCTGGGACAAATGCAAAGGCAGGTAGACGAGGCTCAGTTCCACATCGGAAATGCCCACGATCCGCCAGGTTTCGTCGATCACATCCCCTTTGCGTACGACGTATATTTTTTCTCCGCTCAACAAAAACACTTGCTGGTCTGAACGATCATCCATGCGCCCGATAAACTGGAAAGGCATTGGCGGTGCACTGGGGACGGTCACCACCGGGGTCACGTTGACGGGTTGTTCGGTGACGCTGGCGAGCGTCGGTTCAGCCTTCCAGCTGCGGGCGGCGAACAGGTCGCCCGCCGGGCTCAAGTCCTTGATCACAGCGGCTTTGCCGGTGGCTGGCGCGGCAGGCAGGGCACCGCGGGTTTTGCTGTTGGCCGCCGTGGCCACGACGGTGACGGCCGCCTCGCCGTCGTCCGCCGACATCCAGTAA
>NZ_JAGYFZ010000140.1:0-12303 GCF_019946675.1 Pseudomonas sp. BF-B-15 | reverse complement strand
CTCCTACAGGGGTTGAGGTGTACCTGAATCCTGTAGGAGCGAGGCTTGCCCGCGAAGGCAATCTATCAGGCACCGAATAAACACCAGCCAATAATTATCGGCTTCCCCTGTAGTCCATTTCCTACTGTTACCCACGACCCTTCAAGTAACTGAATGTGTAACCGCCCGCGCCGATGCGGGGCATTGCGAAACGCCATATCCCCGCATCCGTGCATTTCAGCCCCGCAAAAAAATAAGAACCCACGCTGCGCTTGCCGGATTAGAAGGCTTTGCGAATAATAGGCCCGCAATTTGCAATATAGATCGGTTCACTGTCTTTTGCTCTTGCATGAAATTGCAAGGCTGTCAACGTGCCTAAACGGCTTTCTCGGTGCTTCTGTAATTTGTTGTCGCATTGAAGAAATATCGGCTTCGGGCCTGTCGTTAGAATGCCGATCACTCGCTCGTCGTTGCTCGCGTTGAAAACAACGCCGGTTTCCCAGGACGCAGCAACCGCTTTCCGGTTTTACTCATTCGCATAATGGGCTGTTGCTCACTCTGCCGTTTTAGCCCTTTACCGATGGAGTCCCAAGATGAAGAAACTCGTGCTGCTTGGCGCCCTGGCACTGTCCGTGCTGTCCCTGCCAACCTTCGCCGATGAAAAGCCTCTGAAAATTGGCATCGAAGCGGCTTACCCTCCGTTTGCTTCCAAAGCACCGGACGGCAGCATCGTTGGTTTCGACTACGACATCGGCAACGCATTGTGCGAAGAGATGAAGGTCAAGTGCGTCTGGGTCGAGCAAGAGTTCGACGGTCTGATCCCGGCACTCAAAGTGCGCAAGATCGACGCCATTCTGTCGTCCATGTCGATCACTGAAGACCGCAAGAAGTCCGTGGACTTCACCAACAAGTACTACAACACCCCGGCTCGCCTGGTCATGAAGGCCGGCACTCAAGTCAGCGAAGGCCTGACCGAGCTGAAGGGCAAGAACATCGGTGTGCAGCGTGGTTCGATCCACGAGCGTTTCGCCCGCGAAGTCCTGGCCCCGCTGGGTACCGAGGTCAAGCCGTACGGTTCGCAGAACGAAATCTACCTCGACGTCGCTGCCGGTCGCCTCGACGGCACCGTGGCAGACGCTACGCTGCTGAATGACGGTTTCCTGAAAACCGACGCCGGCAAAGGTTTTGCTTTCGTGGGCCCGGCCTTCACCGACGTCAAATACTTCGGCGACGGCGTAGGTATTGCTGTTCGCAAGGGTGATGCGCTGAAAGACAAGGTCAACACCGCGATCACTGCCATTCGCGAGAACGGCAAGTACAAGCAGATCCAGGACAAGTACTTCGACTTCGACATCTACGGCAAGTAACACGTCCCGGCGACAAGTCCGAATGGCGCAAGCAGCAGGATCTCTGAGGTTTGCGCCATTTTTTCATCCCAACTTTCGAGGATCTGAATCATGTTGAAAGGCTACGGGGCTGTCATCCTCGATGGCGCATGGCTGACGCTTCAGCTCGCCTTGTCGTCCATGGCCCTGGCCATCGTCCTGGGGCTGATCGGCGTTGCGCTGCGTCTGTCGCCGGTGCGTTGGCTGGCCTGGCTGGGCGATCTGTATTCCACGGTAATCCGCGGGATTCCCGATCTGGTGCTGATCCTGCTGATTTTCTACGGCGGTCAGGACCTGCTCAACCGCGTCGCACCGATGCTCGGCTATGACGATTACATCGACCTGAACCCGCTGGCCGCCGGTATCGGCACCCTGGGTTTCATCTTCGGTGCGTACCTGTCGGAAACCTTCCGTGGCGCCTTCATGGCGATCCCGAAGGGTCAGGCCGAAGCCGGTATGGCGTACGGCATGAGCAGCTTTCAGGTGTTCTTCCGGGTGTTGGTGCCGCAGATGATTCGCCTGGCGATTCCGGGCTTCACCAACAACTGGCTGGTACTGACCAAGGCTACCGCGCTGATTTCGGTGGTGGGTCTGCAAGACATGATGTTCAAGGCCAAGCAGGCGGCAGATGCCACCCGCGAGCCTTTCACCTTCTTCCTCGCAGTGGCCGCGATGTACCTGGTGATCACCAGTGTCTCGTTGCTGGCATTGCGTCACCTTGAGAAGCGCTACTCGGTAGGCGTAAGGGCGGCTGATCTATGATCTTCGACTACAACGTCATTTGGGAGGCCTTGCCGCTGTACCTCGGCGGCCTGGTGACCACCCTAAAATTGCTCGCACTGTCGCTGTTTTTCGGTCTGCTGGCGGCCTTGCCGCTGGGGCTGATGCGCGTCTCGAAGAACGCGGCCGTCAACATGACTGCCTGGCTCTTCACCTACGTGATCCGCGGCACGCCGATGCTGGTGCAGCTGTTCTTGATCTACTACGGTCTGGCGCAATTCCAGGCGGTGCGGGAAAGCTTCATGTGGCCGTGGCTGTCCAGCGCGACGTTCTGTGCGTGCCTGGCCTTCGCGATCAACACCAGCGCCTACACCGCAGAAATCATCGCCGGCAGCCTGCGCGCTACGCCGAACGGTGAGATCGAAGCGGCCAAGGCCATGGGCATGTCGCGCTTCAAGATGTACAAGCGGATTCTGCTGCCATCGGCCCTGCGCCGGGCGCTGCCGCAATACAGCAACGAAGTGATCATGATGCTGCAGACCACCAGTCTGGCGTCCATCGTGACCCTGATCGACATCACCGGTGCCGCGCGCACGGTCAACGCTCAGTTCTACTTGCCGTTCGAAGCGTACATCACCGCGGGTGTGTTCTACCTGTGCCTGACCTTCATTCTGGTGAAGCTGTTCAAACTGGCCGAGCGCCGCTGGCTGGGCTACCTGGCCCCGCGGAAGCACTGATATGGAACGCATCGATCATCCATTGCCGTGGAGCCACCTGGGCAGCGAACGCCAGATTTCGGTGTTCCGCTTCGGTAGCGGCGAGCGCAAGGCCTACATCCAGGCCAGCCTCCACGCCGATGAATTGCCGGGCATGCGCACGGCCTGGGAGCTGAAAAAGCGCCTGACCGAACTCGAAGCCCAAGGCCTGCTCAACGGTGTGGTCGAACTGGTGCCGGTAGCCAACCCGCTGGGCCTCGGTCAGCTGTTGCAAGGCAATCATCAAGGGCGTTTCGAAGCGGGCAGCGGCAAGAACTTCAACCGCGATTTCGTCGAGCTGAGCGCGCCAGTGGCCGCCCAACTTGAAGGACATCTGGGTGACGATCCGCACGCCAACATCCGCTTGATCCGTCAGGCCATGAGCGATCACCTGGCGGCATTGCCGCAGGCGAGCAGCCAGTTGCAAGGCATGCAGCGCGTGTTGCTCAGCCATGCCTGCACCGCTGATGTGGTGCTTGATCTGCATTGCGATTGCGAAGCCGCGCTGCACATGTACGCGTTGCCGCAACACTGGCCGCAATGGCGTTCGCTCGCCGCGCACCTGAATGTGAAAGTGGGCCTGCTGGCGGAAGATTCCGGCGGCAGCTCCTTCGACGAAGCCTGCTCGCTGCCATGGTTGCGTCTGTCTCGTCAGTTTCCTGAGGCGCAGATTCCACTGGCGTGCCTGGCGACTACTATTGAATTAGGGGGACAGGCCGATACCGCTCGCGCTGACGCCGAGGCTTACGCAGAAGGCATTCTCGCGTTCCTCGCCGAGCAAGGCTTGATCAGCGGCGAATGGCCGAAACCTGCGCAGGACGCGTGTGAAGGCATGCCGTTCGAAGGCACCGAATTGCTGTTCGCGCCGCATCCGGGCGTGATCAGTTTTCTGCGTAAACCCGGTGAGTGGATCGAAGCCGGCGACGAGATTTTTGAAGTGATCGATCCGTTATCGGATCGGGTCAGCACGGTGTGTGCTGGTACGTCCGGGGTGCTGTTTGCCATTGAACGGCTGCGTTATGCCCAACCCGGTTTCTGGCTGGCCAAGGTGGCGGGGCGCGAAGCGCTGCGTCACGGGCGCTTGCTCAACGACTGACTGACTGTTTTTGTGAGAACCGACCGCATGTACAAACTTGAAGTCCAAGACCTGCATAAACGCTATGGCAGTCACGAAGTGCTCAAGGGCGTGTCCCTGAAAGCGGCGGCTGGCGATGTGATCAGCATCATCGGCTCCAGTGGCTCCGGCAAAAGTACCTTCCTGCGCTGCATCAACCTGCTGGAGCAGCCGCACGCGGGCAAGATCCTGCTCAACAACGAAGAGCTGAAACTGGTTGCCAACAAGGACGGCGCGCTGAAAGCCGCTGACCCGAAACAGCTGCAACGCATGCGTTCGCGTCTGTCGATGGTGTTCCAGCACTTCAACCTGTGGTCGCACATGACCGCGATGGAAAACATCATGGAAGCGCCGGTCCACGTGCTCGGCATGTCCAAGGCCGAAGCCCGCGAGAAAGCCGAGCACTACCTGAACAAGGTCGGTGTGGCACATCGTAAAGACGCTTACCCTGGCCACATGTCCGGTGGCGAGCAGCAGCGCGTGGCGATTGCCCGTGCACTGGCGATGGAACCTGAGGTGATGCTGTTCGACGAACCGACCTCGGCCCTCGACCCGGAACTGGTCGGCGACGTGCTGAAGGTGATGCAGGCCCTGGCCCAGGAAGGCCGGACCATGGTGGTGGTGACCCACGAAATGGGCTTCGCCCGTGAAGTGTCGAACCAGCTGGTGTTCCTGCACAAAGGTGTCGTCGAAGAAAGCGGCAACCCGCGTGAGGTGCTGGTCAATCCACAGTCCGAACGTCTGCAACAATTCCTCTCGGGCAGCCTGAAATAATCAAGACTGCCGTTGTGCACCGGGATAGTGCATGCTTCGCAAATTAACGGCCGCCCCCGATCCCTTGTAGGAGCTGGCTTGCCGGCGATAGCGGTGAGCCAGTTTGCATATCTGGCACAGGCATACCGCCATCGCCGGCAAGCCGGCTCCTACAGGTTTTGAGATTTGCGTTCATTTACGGGCTAGCATTGGCCCATGCCTTCATCACTGTTTCGTTTCGGATTGCCCGCCATGACTGCCCATCGAATTGGTTTCCTGATTTGGCCCAGCACTAAAGCACTGACGCTTGCGCTGGCTGAGGAGGCCTTGCGTGTTGCCCAGCGTGTGCATCCGGACGTGGTCTACGAACTGTCGTTCCTGCAGGCCGAACCGTCGACCGAAGGCGCCTGGCAATTGCCGGGTGAACCCTGGGCCGGCAAGCTCGAAAACCTGCAGAAACTGTTCCTGCTCGCCGATGAGCCGCCGACCACCCTCGCGCCGGCGCTCAGCAGTGCGCTGAAACAACTGGTGCGTGCCGGTTGCGTGATCGGTGGTTTGTCCGCCGGTGTTTATCCGTTGGCGCAACTCGGTTTGCTCGACGGTTATCGCGCTGCCGTGCACTGGCGCTGGCAGGACGATTTTGCCGAACGTTTCCCGAAAGTCATCGCCACCAGCCATCTGTTCGACTGGGATCGCGATCGCCTGACGGCGTGCGGTGGTCTGTCGGTACTCGATCTGTTGTTGGCAGTGCTGGCCCGTGATCACGGCGCCGAACTCGCTGGCGCCGTATCCGAAGAGCTGGTGGTCGAGCGCATCCGCGAAGGCGGCGAGCGCCAACGCATTCCGCTGCAGAACCGCCTCGGTTCCAGTCATCCGAAGCTCACCCAGGCGGTGTTGCTGATGGAAGCCAACATCGAAGAGCCGCTGACCACCGACGAAATCGCCCAGCACGTGTGCGTGTCCCGTCGGCAGTTGGAGCGGATCTTCAAGCAATACCTCAACCGCGTGCCGAGCCAGTACTACCTGGAACTGCGCCTGAACAAGGCCCGGCAGATGTTGATGCAAACCAGCAAGTCGATCATCCAGATCGGCCTGTCGTGCGGCTTCTCCTCGGGGCCACATTTCTCCAGCGCCTACCGCAACTTCTTCGGTGCCACGCCGCGGGAAGATCGTAACCAGCGGCGTAGCAGCAGCCCGTTCGAGTTGTCGTCGGTGCCGTCCGAGCGCGGCTGATCTATTCGTCGATCTCGGAACCCTCAGAGGTGGATACGTTCATTTCACCTCGATTGATCACCTCTTCCACGCCAAAGTCGGCACGTGTGCGTTCGAAGTAACTGATCAGCCGCAACAGGCTTTCCTCCGTAAACGGATTGCCCCTGAGCGTAATGTTCTCAGCCACTTCCGCGGGCAACTCCAACAGGTCGCTGGGCACGTCGGTGATTGCATTGCCGCTCAAGTCTGCCCAGTCCAGTTCGGCCAGTTGTAGCAGGCCATCGGGTATGTCGGTGATGCCGGTGTCGTTGAGCAGAATGGTCGCCAGGTCCGGCATCTGACTCAGGTCGGGTGTCAGCCCCAAGGGGTTGAGGCCCAGATCGAGGTATTCGAGCTGTTCCATTCCCGCCAATCCACCGACCGACTCCACGGACAGACTGACGCGACAGTTGGGAATCGACAGTGACCTGAGTTGCCCCATCTTGAACAGCGCATCGGGAATGTCGCCGAGGTTGCAGTCGCGCAGCCTCAGGCTTCTCAGGTTCGGGAAGGATTCCAGAAAACGCCCGATACGCGTCACGCCATCGACACTTTGCAGCTCCAGCGCTGAGACATGGCTGAAGTCAGCGCTGAGGGTCGGCAGTTCCCCGGTGATGACCGGGCGGATGGAGAGTTCATACGACGGCTCAAGCGACTCATTGAAATCATCCAGGTCTGCGTCATGCTGCCAGCAACGTTGCAGTGCCTCTTTGAATTCATCGCGATTGGCGTGTTCGACAAACTGTTGCATGTCACTGAAGGGTTCACCCGTTAGCGGATGGCGCGGCGGCAGATCGGCTGTCCATGTCGTCAGATCGTTGCTCAATTGAGCCAGTTCTTCCTCCAGTTGGGTCAACGCTGCTCGGCCCTCTTCCAGTGTGCCAGGCAGTTCGTAGACGAAGTCGCTGGCCTGCTCGACTTCCATGTTCGGGTAGAGTGCCCTGGCTCGTTCGATATCCGCCTCGGGGGCATAGACGCCCAGATCGTATGAGGTTTCGAAGTATTGAAGCTTGACGAGTTGTCGAGCGCTGTCGACGAGCGGGTTGTCCGACAGGTGCACGCCGCGCTTGTGGTAGACCACGCTGTCGAACACCCCTTCGGGTAGCTCGGTGATCCGGTTATTGATCAGCATGAGCGTATCGAGTCTGGGGTGCGTGATAGCGCTGACGGGGATTTCAGTCAGACCGGTTGCGCTCAGGTCCAGGTGCACGAGTTCGGTAAATGCGCCGACATCGGGAGCCACGTCAATCGGATTACGGAACAGGTCCAGCATCACCAGTTTGTTCAATGAGGACAGTTTCGACCATGCGTCAGCATCAATCCTGATCGCGCATTCGTTCAGCACCAATGTGTCGAGGTTGGTCATCCGTGGGATGGCGTCGGGCAGGGTGGTCAGGGAGAAGCGCCGCAAGTCGAGGCGACGAAGGTCGCTGAAATTTTGCAGGAAACCGTGAACACCTTGTTCCGCGTGACTGCCTTCGAGGGCGACCAGCGATACGTGACTGAAGTCCGCCGTCAGCACCGGCAGCTCACCCAGAATCGGCTCGGCGAATCGCAGCACATAGCGGTCACTGTGCTCTGTCGATTCGAGATCCCGTGGCGTTTGCCGACGCCAGCTCTGCTGGATTTCCTGTGCCAGCAACCGGCGGTTGTGCTGCTGGGCCTGTTGTTCCAGCTCGCTCAATGGCTGTCCGGTTTCGGGGTGGGCGGTGGGGGCTTCCTTTATCCAGGTATCCAGGTCTTCATGCAGCCGTTCGAGTTCATTACTCAGGCGTGAAAGCTCCACGCGAGCGCCATCGGGGTGGCTTTGCAGGCGGGCGACGACGGCGCGTAGTTCATCCTGGGGCAGGCCTGGATACACCTCGCGAACCCTGTCATCCAGTGTGGGGATGGGACGACCTGTTCGCTTGTAACCCTCCGATCCGCCGGGCAGGCGCATGGTCGCCGGGTCATAGAAGGGTTTTCGGTTGGGATGCTTCACCAGTAGCGTGCGCAACGCGGGTTTGTTCTGCGCATGCTCGGCAATGCGTTGTTTGAGTAGCTGACCGTCTTCGGCGGAAAGACCCAATGCCGTGCGCTCAGCGTCGGGCAGTGCCTGCAGGAGGGCCTGATAAAAGTCGCTCGGCAGAGACGTGTTTTCATGGACCCGATACGTGTGGTCCTCGGCGTATACCAGTGTCTTGAGGATGGGGGCGTCGGGCTGACCGATGCTGTCGCGCAACGTCCCCTCATGGGCGAACTCCCTGACTTCGATGCGCAGGCGAGCAGGCCAGCCGGGCAGTGATTCAAGGCTATGCAGGGCCAGGCGATGGGTGTCCGCCGTTTCCATGCCCTGCAGATAAAACCCCTCATAGGCTCTGGCGACACGCACCGCGTCCATGGCTTTCAGCGCTACATCCTTGAGGCGCTGGGGCAAGCGGCCGTTGTGCATTTGCTTCAGCTCGGTGCCGCTTGCGTTGCTCACCAGTTCTTGTGCGATGTCCGTGGGCAGTCCCTGTACTTCGCCTTGCAGTAGCAGAACGTGGCGATCGGCGGTTTTTTCAAGTTCACGGTAGCGAGACTGGAACAGCGATCTGCGCTGGTTCAGCGCCTGATAGCGGTCGGGATGGTCACTGCCGGTCTGCTCGACCAGCGCCTGAATGTCGCGGTCGATCTTGAAGCGCTTGATCGTGTCGGTCAGCAGCGAAGGTGGGCGCTGATTCTCGACATGGATCTCGCGCAACACGTTGTCGTGAAAACCGCTGATCTGCAGGAGTTGCTCACGCTCGGCAGTATTGAACGACTCGACGCTCTGGCCGAGGCGGCGCAGCACGGTTTCCCTGTCCCACGTCAGCGGTCGCTCCAGTATGGTCTGCCAGGCACCGTGGTTGTTGTGTCGCAGAGCCGGCTGATAGGCGTCGGCCCGGCGCGGGTGCTGAATCTGAAAACGGCCAGTCTTGCTGTCCGGTTTTACCGAGTAGACCTTGCCTTCAATGCGCACCAGCGTTTTGCCCTCATGCTGATACAAACCGAGAGGGTCGGGGCTGGCAGCGTCCGGCAGATCAGCGGACTGTTCGTAAGGCGCGAGATCCGGTTTCCAGTATCGGGTTTTGCCTGTGGCTGTCTTGATGGGTTTGAGCGGGGAAATCAGCGTCACCGCCTCGCGAGACATAAGGCCATTGAACGCACCGGCCGCCATGACGCCGCCCACCGCGAACGTCCCGAGTTCAACCACCGTTTCGGCGATCGTCATCAAGTGTCCGAACGCTTCGGTTTTCAGGCCTTCAGCCCAGTCGATGATGCCTTCGAACGTGTCGTCGAGCACTTGGTAGGCCATGTAGGCGAGCATCAATTCGCCCAGAAACGGAACAAAGGGCAGGGCCACGAACGACGCCACTTCAAGGATCTTTTTGGCGACATTGCTGAAGGCGTCCCACGCCGCCCATCGCGCCGCTCGGTCGGCACTGGCGGTAGAGACCGCAAGGGTTCGTGCATCATTGAGCAGTTTGTTCAATTGCTGCTGGTAGAGGTGAGTCCACAGATCGTTTCTGATCGGGTTCACCGAGAACTGCAGGTTGGGCTTGTCGATGGGGGTGTCGCGCCAGCTCGGCAGCGGATCACCGCGCAGGTGTTCATGCCAGGTCACGGCGTGGAGGCGACTGTTGAGGTCGGCGAAAAAGTGGCCTCGTTCCTGATGATCGATGAACCGGCTGAAGAACGCCTGATAAGCAGGCGAGCGCAGTTTGCGGGTCAGCTCGGTCATGAACGCCAGGGTGTCGGGGTACTGTTTGAGCGGGTGTTCCGGGTCGTCGGGGATGTAGACGATGATCCTCGACCGCTGGGCGGTGAGGTCAAGTCGCGGCGCGAAAATGACGATGCCGGTCAGCAATGAAGACATCAGGCTCAGGTCGTGACAGTGCAGTCGCCAGTTGTCCAGCCCCACGTTTTCGCGGCTCTCGATCATGTCGAGAATCGATTGCCCTGCATCCAGCGGCAGGTCACCACGGACCTGGGCCAGATGCAGGGCTGATAGCAGGGCGGCCTTGTGCGTCTTGATCACGCTCGACTTCAACACGGCAGCGGCGACCGGGTTGGTAAACCCCAGGTTTTCCTTGAGGTGGGCCTCGTATCGAGCGCCGATATCCAGTTCCCTGCACAACCGGGTGAAGTGCTGAATGGAGAGTTGGCGCTTGATCGCCGGCAATGTATCGAATTGCCCGGTGGACGAGGGTTCGGTGATGAACGTCGAGGCAGATTCATAAGCCTGCGCTTCGGTTTCCGAATCCTGAAAGTTGTGCAGGGCGGCGTCGAGCAGCGAGACCGTCCAGGTGCGCGCGGCACCGGTCTTGATCGGGAACCACGGAACGGTCTGCGGAATGTACAGGCGCAGGAAGGTCGTCTTGACGTCCAGTTCCAGGCCGTACCGGGTTTTCAATGCGTCACGCAGAAGCGGTTCGGCAAAGTCCCGGGCGTTCTGCAATTTATCCAGCATGGATTCCAGGTGGTTACGCTGGGCCAGGTAGTGCGTGCTGGCCGCTTTCAATGATTGGTGCTGCTGGCGGGTTGCCTGGGCGTGCCATTCAGGGATGTCCAGCCGCGCGCTTTTCAGTGCAGTGCGCGTAGCGGGCGATGCTGTTAATAGCCAGTCGGGCAGATTGTGGAACGCATGCTGGAAATGCGCGTCTGGCTGAGCCGTAAGCTCGGGGTCATGCTGAATCATGGCGCTAGTCCGTTAGCGTTTGGATGGAACCCAAGGAAAACAAACGATGAAGCACGGTGTGCGGTACATATTTACCGCACCGTTCGACAAGCCTGCCTATAACCTGTGCCGCCGGTTTAAACTGCGCCTTTGCGACGCTATATGTCGCATTGCCGTAAACCCGGCTGAAACCGGGGTTTGCGCTATAAGAAGTTGTCGCTTGGCGGCAAGGCCGGGCTGAAAACTGTCCTTACAATCCCCCCATCGCTCGCCAGTTTCCGGCGAGTGTTCCTCTTCAGGAGACTCCGATGTCCGTTGAGCACGCTGCGGTAGAACGCGCCGATTTCGACCAGGTAATGGTTCCCAACTATGCGCCTGCCGCCTTCATTCCTGTGCGTGGCGCCGGTTCCCGCGTTTGGGACCAGTCTGGCCGCGAGCTGATCGACTTCGCCGGCGGGATTGCCGTTAACGTATTGGGCCATGCGCACCCGGCGCTGGTCGGTGCCTTGACCGAGCAGGCGAACAAGCTGTGGCACGTGTCCAACGTGTTCACCAACGAGCCTGCCCTGCGCCTGGCGCACAAGCTGATCGACGCAACCTTTGCCGAGCGTGCGTTCTTCTGCAACTCCGGCGCCGAAGCCAACGAGGCCGCTTTCAAGCTGGCCCGTCGTGTCGGCCATGATCGGTTTGGCAGCGAGAAGTACGAAATCATCGCCGCGCTCAACAGCTTCCACGGCCGTACCCTGTTCACCGTGAACGTCGGTGGCCAGTCGAAGTATTCCGACGGTTTCGGTCCGAAAATCACCGGCATCACCCATGTGCCGTACAACGATCTGGCCGCGCTGAAAGCCGCCATTTCCGACAAGACCTGCGCCGTGGTCCTGGAACCGATCCAGGGCGAGAGCGGTGTGATCCCGGCCGAACTTGAATACCTGCAAGGCGCCCGTGACCTGTGCACCGCACACAACGCGCTGCTGATTTTCGACGAAGTGCAGACCGGCATGGGCCGTACTGGCCATCTGTTTGCCTACCAGCATTACGGCGTGATCCCGGACATCCTGACCAGCGCGAAGAGCCTGGGCGGCGGTTTCCCGATTGCAGCCATGCTGACCACCGAAGACCTGGCCAAACACCTGGTCGTCGGCACCCACGGCACCACTTACGGTGGCAACCCGCTGGCGTGCGCCGTCGCCGAAGCGGTGATCGACGTGATCAACACCCCTGAAGTGCTGGCCGGCGTCAACGCCAAGCACGACAAGTTCAAGGCTCGCCTGGAGCAGATCGGCGAGAAATACGGCCTGTTCACCAAGGTTCGTGGCATGGGCCTGTTGATCGGTTGCGTGCTGAGCGATGCCTGGAAAGGCAAGGCGAAGGACATCTTCAACGCCGCCGAGCGCGAAGGCCTGATGGTCCTGCAAGCCGGCCCGGACGTGGTGCGTTTTGCGCCAAGCCTGGTGGTTGAAGACGCCGATATCGATGCCGGCCTGGATCGTTTCGAGCGCGCTGCAGCAAAACTGACGCAAGCCTGATAGACCCTTCGACGCCTGATGATTTCAGGCGTCGAACCCAATTTTGATGCCGGCCCCGCTTTTCTGTAGGAGCGAAGCTTGCTCGCGAAGGTGTGTCAGTCGACATCACTGTGACTGACACACCTTCGCGAGCAAGCTT